>NZ_JBIEIS010000043.1:54494-110537 GCF_043496855.1 Nonomuraea sp. JJY05 | reverse complement strand
AGAGCCAGTGCCAACCCTGCCCGGTCCGAGCCAAGTGCACCACCTCCCGCGACGGTGCGCGCAACGTGGGCTTTCCTCCGCGAGAACTACACGAACTGCAGCTGCGCAACCGCGCGGAGCAGCAAGAACCGGACTGGCACAAGCGCTACGCGGTACGTTCCGGCATCGAGGGCACCATCTACGAGTTCACCCACGGCCATGGCATGCGCCGCTGCCGCTACCGCGGGCAGGCCAAGGCCCACCTGCAACACGTGCTCACCGCCATCGCCGTCAACGTCGAACGCCTCAGCCGACACCCTCCTGGAGAAAGCGCGCCCCCACGACCGCCGACAGCCTTCCAGGACTACCTCGACCAGCAAGGCATCCCGCGCTTGCGTTCCTGGCGAGCCGCCAGCGAACAGGATCCCCGACAGAGTCAAGCTAGTTGCGCGGGCGGCACCGGCGGATGCCCCTTGGTGGCATCGCCGTACAGGCCTGCCAGTTCCTCATGAAAGGCTTCATCGAACAGTTCGTGCCGGTGCAGGCGCAGGAAGATGAACAGTTTGGCCCGTTTGATCGCCTTGATGATGATGTGCTCAGCCGGTGCCAGCTCCACTGGTGGTTGCCACGTTCTGGGACGCATGAATCATGGATCCTCCCTGACCCCGACCGAAGACGCGATCAGGGAGAGGTACCACAAACACCATCAGAGATACATGACCGACGCTCTAGACTCTCATCCAGATGGAGGTCAGGTCATGCGACAGTAGACTCCCTGGGGGTTGAAGGCTTCGCCGCTGGAGTAACTTATATTCTCCAACTTGCCGTTATAGTACATCTTCCTGGTGATGTTGTAGCGCTTCTTGATCCCTTGCGGATAAGCCCGATACACCTGCCCACTCTTAGTGAACTTAGGGGAGTTGCACTGCGAGGTCACCGTGGTTGTGGTGGCCGTACTAAAACCGATTTCGGCGGCCACGATGGCTCGGGTAACGCCGAGCTTGGTTTGGATAGTCCGTGCAACTGAGAACGACCTGGAGAGCGAGCAGGTGCCGCCGACCCCGGCGGAGCAGCTCGCCAGCTGCTTGTTGTAGAGCACAACAGTGCTATCGGTACTCGTCACCTTGATCGCATAGGTATACACGGGATAGTCAGCGGCGGCGGAGTGCGCTAAGGCGCTTGGCGAGGTCAGTGGAATGAGTGCCATGGGGAGAACAGCGCTGGCTAGCGCGATGGTCCATTGTCGGGATCTGGGCATGAGGACACTCCTCGGGAGTTAGGCGAATCACCTGTTTACCGAGAGGCTAGGGGTGCCTGGTATATCGTCGGTATGTCGCCCGAGCCGTACGGGCGCAGGCGTACATGGTGAGGACCCCCGATCGGGTCGATGTAAACGAAGGTCACTGCCGTTCGGGTGCCCTCAACTCCGGCGCGTTCATGGTGTGCCGCTGATGGCCAGGCCCTCGACGGGCCTGTTCGACCTGGCGGAATGGAGAGGAGACGGCCTGATGCCACGCAGGCAGGCACAGACCAGAATCGAGCGGTGCCGACCGCGGCGACGAACGCTGCGCATGCTCCGATGAGGTCGACGAACCCGAGGTCGTGCTGCATACGGCGCAGCGCCGGCGCAGCCTGACTGCGGACGACTTCGGCCGCCTAGGGAGTGTCCTGTGGATCATGGAGTCGGGTCGCGGAGCCAGATCCTGATCGAGGCGACGTCGATGGTGCCCTGGTAGATCCGCTCGCGTTCTTGCTTGAGACGATTGGCTCGCTGATCTTTCTTGATCGGAATGACCGCCTTGATCCCACGTCGACGCAGGTAAGCGCGGTTACCCCGCGAGGAGTACGCCTTGTCGGCCAACGCCCGCCCAGGACGCTGACGAGGGCGGCCCAAACCACGACGCAGGATCCGTACGCGCTCCAGCACGCGCCGGAAGTACGGGCTATCCCCATGCTGACCAGGACTGACCATCGTCGCGATCGGCCGGCAGCGCCGGTCGGCGACCAGATGAATCTTGGTGCTGAACCCACCCACGAGCTCAGACGGGCAGGCCAAGGGTGATGCTGGCGGAAACATGCGCATCCTTCGTAAGCCGTCGCCAACGCATCCACGACATACCAGAAATATACCGCCGCACTCTATGGTTAAATCCACAACCTTGGCAGGACATCCAGGATGCTATCCGGTGATTGTCGGGTGTTTACTCGACATTTATTCGGCCATCGTTGAACTAGCCTCTAGTATCAACTTCAAGGGAAGGCGTTTTGTGAAGCGATTCGTTACGATTGCCATGCTGGCAGCAGCGACGTGTTTGACGCTGACGGTCAACGCGGCCCCGGCCAGCGCAGATACTGTCCATTCCTACTACCGCTCTAGTACGGCGTGCTACAAGGCCGCCAAGGTTCTTAACGCGCTCAGTTTCGGGACAAAGAAGTACTATTGCTTGTCCAATCCGCGCATCGCCGTCTATAAAGTGATGCGTGTGACGAAATAGTGTTGTTGCCTGGCCAGACAACACATGTGCTCAATCGATCCCCTCGGATGCTTCACACCGAAGCGATCAGAAGCCGCTGCCGGTAAGCGGCCAAATGACAAAATGAGTGACACCAAGGGTGCCCAGAGTGACCCGGCGGCACACTACGGTGCACATGAACAGACGTTTGAACTGGCAATACGCAAGGTGGAGCGATCAACTCGAATGCTTCGCATCGAAGGGGTCAGGGATTCGAAATTCCCTTCTCTCCACCAACGGCCGTTCTTGAAACTGCTGGACTGAAGTTGACGGAATCCCGTTCGATCATCTGGATTGGACGGGATTTCGCGTTTTCCTGTTCTGCCGCAGCGAAGGTTGAGCAATTCTGGGGGTCAGCCCACATAAGGCCAAAAGCCACATTGAGATGATCTTGAAGAGGCTGAGCAGCAGGTTGATGAAGCTGTGATCTGGCTTCGCCTGTTGTGTGCGTGTTCGTCTCGCTGCGGTGTGTCTCGTTCATTGGCGGGGTGAGCCTGGAGGCGTGTGCGGTGACGTCGGTGGAGCGGACCGCGTACCGGGTGTTCCCCCGGTTGGTGATGCCGCGTGAGCTGTACCTGTTCTACTCCCCGTCGGCCGAGGGGATGGCTTGGACGAGGGAGAAGAGCGACACCGATGAGCACCTGCTGGCATTGACGCTCGCGCTGAAGTGTTTCCAGCGGCTGGGTCGCTTCGCCAAGGCCCGTGAGGTGCCGCCTGTGGTGGTCGAGCACGTTTGGAGCGGCTGGCCCAGGCCCGGCTGCAACCGCCGGCGTTCTCCACGCTGGACAGCATGGAGTCGACCATCCGCGGCCAGGTCAACGCCCAGATCTTACAGACGATCTGGCGGCGACTGAGTACCGAAGACCGTGCCCGTATCGGGGCATTGTTCGTACCCCGGCCGAGTGGCAGGAGCGGTCTGGACTGGTTGAAGAAGCCGGCGCGCCGGGCGAGCTGGTGGAAGTTGAAGGAGCAGGCCGAGCATCTGGCGTGGGTGGAAGGGTTGTGCGATACCGAGACGGTGCTGGAGGGCATCGCCGCCTCGAAGATCGCCGACTTCGGGGGGGGAGGCGGAGGCGGCCGATGCCGATGTGCTGGCCCGTTCCTACAGCGTGGAGGTCAAGCGGATCGCGCTGCTGGTGTGCTTGGTGCACTCCGCCCAGGCACGGGCGCGCGATGACTTGGCTGAGATGTTGTGCAAGCGGATGGCGGCCACCGCCAAGAAGGTCAAGGCCAAGCTGGAGGAGATCCATCAGCGGCAGCGGTGGGTGGGGGAGAACCTGATTTCCGCCTACCGGGGCGTGCTGCAGGGCCTGGTGCCGGGCGGGCCGGTCGAGGTGGCCGAAGTCGCGGCCGCGCAGTTGGTGATGCTGGCGCTGACCGCGCTGCGGGGGTCCGACGGGGACGCCGACGCCGACACTGGCCCCGAACTCGGGGCGGGCCTCGGGGGCGAGGAACGCGGGGACAGCCATTGGCGGTGAGATGGATCATGGTGCGGACCGCCACCCCTGACTTGCGGAAACACGAAAAAGGCGTTATTGCGTCGGGCTATCCCACCATGTCTGGGCCGAAAAGCTGCTCAACACTGTTGATCGTGCATCGCCCTGACCTGGTCGAATAGCCCATACCGCCAATGGCTGTCCCTGCGTTCCCCGACCCCGGTACCGGCGGTCTCAACTCACCTGCCATGCAGTCACCAAACCGCAACTGGGACACCTTCAAGATCGCGATTGTGGCTTTTGGGCTTATCTTGGCTACACCCCTGCTGGGTGTGGGGCTGGCTCCGGTGCTGGTGATGGTGTTGCGGCCGTCGGATCCGGTGGCGTTCGCGGTCTCGCCCGCCGGGGTGGGGCTCGGGTACGTGGTCGCGGTGCTGGTCACGGTGCTGGCGGCGTACGCCTCGTCGCGGCGGGCGGCGGCGATCCCGCCGATCGCGGCGCTGCGGGCGGCTCCGGAGCCCGGGCGGACGCGGTCGCTGCTGGGCGTGCTGTTGCCGGCCGGGGGCCTGATCGGGGTGGTCGCGACGGCCGCCCCTGGTGAGGGCACGGTGCCGCGGATCGTCGCGCTGGCCTCGGCCGCCGTGGGCGCCACCGGGTGATGCTGCTCGCGCCGGTGATCGTGGCCACGCTGCTGCGGCCTCTGGACCTGCGGAAAGGAGGGCCGGCGTGGCAGCTGGCCGTACGGAACGCCGCCCGTGACCCCCGTCGTACGGCGGCGACGGCGAGCGCGTTGATGATAGGGCTGGCGCTGGTGTGCGCGTTCGCCACGGTCAGCGAGTCGTTCGCGGGGCTGATCCGCTCCACGACCCGCGCGAACGTCCCCGCCACCACGACCGTCCCGCACCCGGCGGCCGGGGCCCGGCCCGGCTCTCGGCGGGCGACCTGGCGCGGGCGCGTACCGTGACCAGCGCGTACGCCGCCCGCGACCGGCTGGCCACCCCCCGGTACGCGGGCGGCTCCACCGAACGGATCGTCACCGCGATCGACCCCGGCGCCATGGGGACGGTGCTGCGGCCGTCGGTCACGGCGGGCTCGGCCGACCTGCGGCGCGGCGTGCTCGTGGCCCGCGACCAGGCGGCCATGCTGGGGCTGGACGTCGGCGACCCGATCACACTGGTGATCTCGCCCGGGGCATCGGTGAACGTCCGGGTGGGCGGCTTGTACGAGGCGAGCGAGTTCTCGGCCAGCGTGTACTACGACGCCGCGCTGGCGCCGGCCGGGCTCGGCATCACGATGATCTACGCGGACGGCGCGAGGCGGGCCCCTGGACGAGGCCTTCCGCGGCGGCCCGACGCGTCGGTCATCGGGCGCGACGAGCTGATCACCAACGCGGTGCGGGCCCAGGAGCTGGGGTTCCTGGTGATGTACGCGATGTTCGGGATCGCGGTGGTCGTGGCGCTGCTCGGGGTGGTGAACACGCTGGCCCTGTCGGTGCTGAACCGTACGCGGGAGATCGGCGTGGCCCGGGCCATCGGGGCGACCCGCGGGCTGATCGGCCGGTCGATCCGGCTGGAGAGCCTGCTCATCGCGCTGTGCGGGGCGGTGCTGGGGATCGTCGTCGGGGTGGCGGCCGGGGCGGTGATGCAGCATGCGATGCTCGGGCAGCCGCTGTCCGGGCTGCGGGTGTCGTACGGGGTGGTGGGGCAGGCGTTCGCCGGGATGATGGTGCTCGGCGTGCTGGTCGCGGCCTGGCCGGCACGCCTCGCCGCCCGTACGGATCCTCTGGAAGCGATCAAGAGCTGAGTCGTCAGTCGCCCGGCGCGACGTCTCTGGAGGCGATCGGGACGCGAGGTGTCAGTCGCCCGGTGCCACATCCGCCGGGCGCGGCCAGCGGAGCGTCACCGGCGGCCCCCACCCGCTGCACTTCGACGACGCCAGGAAACCGCCCTTCTTGCACGCCTGCCCCTGGAAGGTGTAGCCGACGGACTGCCGTCCCTTCAGCGCCTTGGGGTCACCGAGTACGGTGACGATCGACGCGGTCGGCTTGAGCAGGGACTCGTCGTCGTCCTGGCCGCACCGTTCGGCGGGGTTGTGGTGGGCGGTGCACTCGATCTGCCACACGTCGTACCGGCGGTACGTCGACTCGAAACTGACGAAGACGCCGGGGTTCTTGCCCTTCGTCCGCCGTTCCCACCAGGAGGTGACGGCCAGCGCCCCGGCGCCGTCGTTGTCGGGCCGGTAGGTCACCGCGCCGTACTCGAAGTGCTGCCTGGAGGTGCCCGCCGGATAGCCGGGGACGTTGATGCCGCTCACCCCGACCGGGCAGCCCAGCACGGACGTGTCGCGCTTCATCTCCTCGCGCCAGTACTTCCCCACCCGGTCGATCGGGACGCTCTTGCACTCGCGGGTCTGCTGGGCCGTGATCGAGATCGGCGGCGCGAGGTAGCAGTAGCCGGGCGTCCCGGCAGTCACGCACGTGCCGGACGTCTTGAGCTGAACGCTGTACTTCGTCCCCTGCTGCAGGTTGTTGTGGAGGTTGATCCAGCTCCAGGCGTTCTCGTTCTTGGCGAACTTGCCGCCCGCCAGCTCCCGGAACGGCTCCTGTTTGGGCTTGTCCGTCCACCAGCCGACCGTCACGGCCCCGTCCGCGACCCGGCCCGAACCGCCCCAGGCCACGTACATGCTGTCGTTCAGGTGCACCGAATTGCCCTGGTACAAGGCGACCCACCCGCCCGGCGCCAGGCGCGGGGCCTCGATGACGACGCCGAAGTCGAACGTGACCTGCTCACTCACCCCGTCCACGCCACCGCTCTGCTCGCGTTTGCGCTGGACCAGCTCGCGACCGCGCGGGCAGCCTAGCGGGCTGCGCTCGGCGCCCCATTTGCGCCAGATGTTGCCGATGGTCGCGGGAAGCTTGACGGTCGTCACGCATTCGTCGTGTACGGGGGGCATACTGCTCGTCTGCGCCACCTGTGAGCTCGCCAGGAGCGCCAGGGCGACAAATGCTTTCATAGGGCCGAAGGTACGAACGGGACGCCTACCGCCACATGAGTAGGGGGTACTCATATCTCCGCGTCGTGCACCAATATCGCGGCCTGAACGCGGTTGGCCAGGCAGAGCTTGGCCAGCGAACGGCTGACGTGCGCCTTCACAGTGGCCTCACTCATGGCCAGCTCCCTGGCGATCTCGCCGTTGGACAGCCCGCGCGCCACCCGCGCCACCACCAGCCGCTCGCGCGGCGTCAGCACCACCAGCCGCTCGCGCGCCTCCTCGCCCCTCGGCGGATCGCGGTCGGCGAACGCGCTGATCAGCCTCCGGGTGACGGTCGGCGCGAGCACGTAGCCGTCCACGGCGGCCCTCACCGACGCCCATGTCCGCCACCCCCGGCGGACGCACTTCTCCCCGGCTACCGCTACTGGGAACCGGATTGATCACCCTCTCGTCCGGTGGCGGGAGGCTGAACGGACCCGGCGGGAAACGCGAGCGGCGTCACTGACGCTCTCACGGCAGAGCGACTGACACTCTGTGGCACTTGGCACCTCGGGGGCACGGTTTGTCGCGGGAGCCAGAAACGACGGAGATGCCCAACGAGGTGTGCGTTCCCGGCGGACACGTCTACGGTCGAGTGCATGGGCTGGATGTTCGCGCTGTGAGGGCTGGGCGGTGGGCTGGCCATCGAGGCGCTCGACTTCATCAAGGCGGTGCGGCGGCTGGCCCTGGCGCTATCCGCATGGGCCGGGTGGCGGCTCCTACCTGGTCTCGGTGCTGGGCCGCGCGGCCGCGAGCGCGGTGGTGGCCGGAGCCGCCGGCGCGTCGGTCAACGGCATGACGCCCCTCATCGCCCTGGCGCTGGGGGCGGCCGCACCACTCATCCTGGAAAAGCTCAGCCAGCAAATCCCCGTGCAGGCCGACCTCCCCACCGTCGCCAGGCGTGACGAGACCCGCCGAGATTGGTCCGGCCGCCGCGGCGCCCGATCAGGGCGATCAGTCCAGGCCGGACGTCATCGCCGAGTCTGGGCCTGCGTCATCGGCCGATCCGGTCACCAGGCAGGTAGGAGAAAGCGATGCCGCGCGCTGACTCACTCGCGGGCCGGATCATCACAGCCTTCGCCCGTACCTCGCCCGCTTTCCGCCCGACCGGCGGCCGAAAGCCCGGACGGTCGTGGTGGCGAGCCTGGACCCGCATCACCCCGGCATTCGCCCCCTCCTGGCCCCCAGTGTGGCCCGGCGCGCTCCTGTCCGACGTTGACCTGACCCTCGCGGACCTGAGCAACGCGGACCTGGCCTACATGAACCTCACCCTCGCAGACCTGGCCCGTGCGAACCTGACCGGCGCGAACCTGAACCGCGCGCAGCTGGTCGACGCAGTCCTGACCGGCGCGGACCTCACCCGCACGAACTTGCCCAGCGCGAACCTGAACCGCGCGCAGCTGGTCGACGCAGTCCTGATCCGCGCGGACCTCACCCGCACGAACCTGCCCAGCGCGAACCTGGACGGCGCGTACGCGACCGGCGCCAATCTGAACGGCGCGCAGCTGGTCGACGCGACCCTGTTCGGTGCAGACCTGACCGACGCGGTCCTGACCCGCGCGAACATGACCGAAGCGAACCTGACCGAAGCGAACCTGACCCTCGC
This sequence comes from Nonomuraea sp. JJY05, assembly GCF_043496855.1. NCBI lineage: Bacteria > Bacillati > Actinomycetota > Actinomycetes > Streptosporangiales > Streptosporangiaceae > Nonomuraea > Nonomuraea sp. JJY05. Next base: position 101,973 of record NZ_JBIEIS010000043.1, on the reverse strand, counting down.
GGACCTGAGCGACGCGAACCTGACCGGCGCGAACCTGGCGGACGCGGACCTGACCCGCGCGGACCTGACCCGCGCGAATCTCACCCGCGCGGACCTGACCCGCGCGAATTTCATCGATGTGGTCTGGAGTGAGCGGACCCGGTGGCCCACAGGTCAGTGGGAGGCGCGCATGCGAGCGGCCTCCGAGCAGCTGCGGGACGGTCGGCTGCGGGTCCGCGCGGAGGGTGCCTCGGACAGCGCCCGGATCCACGCCTAAAACACCCCCAGACGGCGGCTGCATGGTGCGGACGCACAGAAGGCCCTGGAAGAAAGGATCAGCGTGAGGGCGCGGCGCCCGTGACGGTGGGCGGGTTGTCGTTCTCCAGCGCCCGGTACAACGTCGACCGCCCCACGCCGAGCTCCAGGGCGATCCGGGTGACCGACTGGCCACGCTCGCGCCGGGCCCGGGCGGCGGCGAGCACGTCCTCGGTGACCATGACCGGGCGGCCGCCGACCCGGCCGGCGGCGCGGGCGGCGTCCAGGCCCTCGTTGGTGCGCTCGGAGATGAGGTCGCGTTCCATCTCGGCGGCCATCGCCGCGACCAGGAACAGCATCTTGTCGGACATCGTCTGGCTGTTGGGGCGGTGGATGCCGGCGCAGATGCCGGTCAGGATGTGCAGGTTGATGCCGCGCGGCGCGAGCTCGTCTTCGAGGAAGACCAGCAGCTCCTTGACGCTGCGGGCGACCCGGTCGGGCTTGGTGATGACCAGCGTGTCGCCGGCGTTCATCGTCGCCAGGGTGGCCTGCAGCTTGGGGCGGTCCTTGCGGCGGGTGGAGATGGTCTCCTCCACGATGTCGCGGCAGTCGGCCGCGTTCAGCAGTTCCGACTGTGCGGCGTGGTCCTGGCCCCGGGTGGAGACGCGGGCGTAGCCGAGGCGGATCGCGTTCGACGGCTCGGCGGCCTCAGTCACGTGCGACGCCTTCCTCTCTCGGCTCGCTCCTGGCGGGCCTGCTGACGCTTGCGCCGGTCTTTCTCTTCCATGTCGGCGTCGGCCTCGATGATCATGTCTTGCTCGGCGGGCGTGAGATCCGTCCAGGCGGCGCTCTCGAAGAACGGCGCCGCAACATTGGGCGGCGTCATCCTGAGCAGCGCGGCGGTCAGGCGCGCGTGCACCCGGTCCATATCCGGCTCGGGTGTCGGTTTCCGAAGCCGCCTGCGCGGATGTCCGAAGTCCTCTGCACGGGTATGGGAGCCGCTTTGGAAGGTTTCATCGGACGAGATCCGAGTGTTGATCATCTTCAGTGGTGCGGCAGCCGTTCCCTCTCTTCGGCCCCGACCAGGCTTGATCGGTCAGGCCGGCGAAGCGCGCGGATGGCCGGTGCGCTCGTTAGGGGTGTCGTTCACTTGGTGAGCGGGTGGCGAGGCGCTGGAAATGATGTCGCCGAGCCTTCGGCTGAAGCGTAGGGTGCGGGCGTGCTTCCTGCTGATTTCTACACAGGCATCGTCGCCGAGTTGTATGGGCCGCTGAAGTCCGTCGCCCAAGATCCAGAGCCCTATGCGGCGTTTGTCCAAGAGGCTGGTTCCCCGGCTCTGGAACTGGGGTGTGGGGACGGGGATCCATTGATCGACCTGCGTCGGCGCGGCCTGGACGTCGAGGGTGTTGACTCCTCGGCGGACATGCTGCAGCGGTGCCGTCTCCGGGCACGGAAGCAAGGCGTCGATGTCGTCGTCCACCACCAGCGCATGGAGGCGCTCGATCTGCCGCGCCGCTACCGTGCGATCTTTCTTGCCGGGCCGACTTTCAACCTGCTCCCCGACGACTCGACCGCTCTGGCTGCCCTCCACCGCATCCGCAACCACCTCGCCGTGGGCGGCACCGCCCTGGTGCCGCTGTTTGTCCCATCGCCCACACCCGCCGAACGGATCGGCCGAGTGCGCACCGCGACGGCGGACGACGGTGCTGAGTTGCGTGTCTCGGTGTTGTCCGAGGAGCGTAGCGATTCCGCGCGGACGCAGACGACGGTGTTGCGTTACGAGCGGTACCGCGATGGCGAGAGCACCATCGTGGACCGCCCCTGGGTGCTGCACTGGTATACCCGCTCAGGATTCGAGAGCCTTGCCGCAGCCGCCGGCCTGATCGCGGTGTCGGTCCTGGAGACGCCAGGCGCCTCCGACCTGCAATTCCAGCTGCAAGCCGCCGGTTAAGACGTCGTCTCATTTGATGAGTCGGCGGTGCCAGATGAGGGCTGCGGCGTAGGCGATGAGCGGGCTGTCATCGATTCTCGGGAAGGGCCGGACTCCAACCAGTGGATGTCAATCAGGTGGCAGCGAATCCGCGTACGCAGCAGTTCAGTGACGCACTGATGGCTGCCCCTCAGGTCCATCGTTATCTGGGGTAGTCAAGCGAACTATCCGGGTGGAACGCCGGGAAGCAGGTCCGACACGACGCCCTCGCCCGCACGCCACCGGCCGAGCAGCACATACACCTGACGCCGCGAGATCCCCAGCTCGGCCGCTGCCGCATCCGCGGCCGCCAATCCCAGTCGTGGCTCGGCGGCCAGCCGGCCGATCAGCTCCGCCTAGCCCGCTTCCGGCTTCCCCATCCGTCGCGGCGCCGCCGGCCGCCCAGTCCGGCTACGGGCGGCCGATCGGCCAGGTACGGCCTCTAGATCTGGAGGTGCATCCGGCCATCGACGCCGGCGCCGCGGCCGTCGGGCACGGCGAGCTGCCCGCCTACCTGCCCCGCGCACACGATGAGGTGCTCGCCGGGATCGTAGCTGAGGCCCGGGGCGGGGCCAGCCGGATCGTGGTGCTGGTGGGCGGATCCTCCACCGGCAAGACCCGCGCCCTGTGGGAGGCCGTACGCCAACTGCCGGAACCGTGGCGCTCTGGCACCCGATCAATCCCGGCCCCCCGAGCCGCCCTCGCCGACCTGCGGAGGGCCGGCCCGCACACGGTGATCTGGCTGAATGAGACCCAGCACTACCTGTGCACCGCTGATGACATCGGCGAGCAGGTCGCCGCCGGGCTGCGCGACCTGCTCCGCTCCCCCGATCGAGGGCCAGTCCTGGTGGTGGGCACCCTGTGGCCCGAGTACGCCGCGATCCTGTCGGCCGTCCCGGCCCCGGGTCAGCCGGATCCGCACGCCCAGGCCCGGGACTTACTCATAGGCGCCGAGTTACGGATCCCGGAGGCCTTCAACCGGCCTGGAGCTGGAAACGGCCGTCCACATGGCCAATGCGGGCGGGGATCCCCGATGGGCAGAAGCACTACAGCAGGCCCGCGCCGGGGCGCTGACCCAGTATCTGGCCGGCGGCCCGGCCCTGATCGGGCTCTACCAGAAGGCCGCCGCCGAGGCCCGGGCCGTGCTGCACGCGGCCATGGACGCCCGCCGGCTCGGCCACCGCGTGGCGCTGCCCCGATTGCTGCTGGAACAGGCCGCCGCCGGCTACCTGAACGAGGATCAGTGGGACCTGCTGGGCGATGACTGGCTGGAACGGGCCTTCGCCTACCTGACTGACCCCCGGCCCTGCCGGGGAGCACTGCCCCCCTTGACTCGAATCCGGCCCCGCCTCGGAACCGGCAACACCAAGCCGCAAGGAGAAGAACCGTCCTATAGGCTGGCCGACTACCTGGCACAACATGGCGCCCGCACCCGCCGCCTGATCTGCCCACCGGCGGAGTTCTGGGACGCCGCCACCCGCCACGCCGCCACCCCCGCCGACCACTCCGCCCTGGCCCGCGCCGCCAATGCCCGGGGCCGCTACCGTCACGCCTACAACCTCTGGCAACGTCCCGCCGACCGTGGCGACACTGCCGCGCTTGGAGCCCAGATCGAGATGCGGGAGCGGACGGGAGATCGGGAGGGCGCCGAGCAACTGGCCCGCGCCGGCGACCCCGCCCTGCTGCGGAACCTAGCCGCGATGCGGGAGCAGGCGAGAGACCAGGCAGAGGCCGAGCGGCTGTACCGCGCCGCCGCCGACGTCGGCAACACCGCCGCGCTGTCGGCCCTGGCCCGGCTTCGGGAGCAGGCAGGAGACCAGGCGGAGGCCGAGCGGCTGTACCGCGCCGCTACCGACGCCGGAGACACTTGGGCGCTGCAGGCCTTGGCCCGGAAGGGCGGGCGACTAGACACGGGTGGTCGATGGTCTGACCTACTGCGGTTCGGCCTGGAAGCGGACGGACGGGTGGCGGACCCGTGGTGAGAACGGTGCGCACACGATTGCGCAGCGCTTCATTAGTACTCGCGGGGATGGGGCCGTAGAGGGCTGGTCCGATCTTGTTGATGTAACCCTGGTGGGACCATTGGGACAGTTGGACACGGAAGCTGTTGATGTTCTCGATTCCGAGGATATCGGCCAACTCTGCCCCTTTCCAGGCTCGCCATGGCTGAGCGGCCAAGAGTTCCAGGACCTTGCCGCGCCGGTCGGGACTGGACAGCTCCGGAAGCGGTGGCGGGTCGCCCCAGCGGTTAGGGGGTGGTTGACCTGCCAGTTCGCGCGTCAGGCGGCGGGTCATCTGGTGCGCGGTAGCCCACCAAATCAGGGCTTCGTGGTGCTCGAGCCTGCGTTCGTAGATCCGGACGAGCCGGCGGTAGCGGGCCAGCCAGGCAAACGTTCGCTCTGCCACCCACCTGCGAGGCAACACGACGAAGCCCCTCAGGTCGTCGGAGCGCTTGACGATCGCGACGGCCACACAAGGCCCTGCCTGGCCCAGGTCACCAAGCGCCCGGCGTTGCCGCCGTCCGCCCACACCAGCGTGATGGTGGAGAACTTCTCCCGCAGCAGGGCGAGCAATGGGTGTTCGCCGTCACGGTCTTGGACCGACGCGGCGGTGGCGATCACACACAGCAACAGCCCGAGCGTGTCGACCGCGATATGCCGCTTCTGCCCATTGATCTTCTTGCCCCGGTCAAAACCGCAGGCCGCGGCCCCGACGGTCTCGGCCGCCTTGACCGTCTGGGAGTCGATGCACCCAGCCGTCGGCAGCTCGCCCCGTCCGGCCATGACCCGCAGCCTGCCGCGCAGCCGCCCAGCGAGCCGTTCGGGCAGACCACGCCGAGACCAGCGCAGGAAGAACCCATACACCGCCTCGTGTAGGGGAAAGTCGACCGGCAGGGCCCGCCACTCGATCCCGTACCTGGTCACATAGCCGATCGCGTCCAGCATCGCCCGCAGGTCATGTACCATCGGCCGACCCGTGGTCGCGATCAGTTCGGCCATCACCGCCCGCGCCTCGCCTTCCAGCACCGCCCACTCGGCATCGGTCAGATTCGACGGATATGACGGCTTCCGGCCATGACACCGGCACCCCGGTGAAGCACAATCACTGGCGTCCACGGACGCGAGCGTGCAAACAGACAACCACGAGCTCCTGGCCGCCGAGATGCGTAGACAACACCTCAGCTACCAGGAGCCCGCTCCCATTCACGGGTCAACGACCCGAAGTGACCGCATCTCAGTGATCTCCTGACCCCACCGTCGAGTATCAAATCCCTATGTCAGCAGGCACGCGCAGAGCTACCACCGCTACAGACAAGGGCTCAATGCTTCGAGAGGCACCCGAACTGCATCGCGTTCGAGATTCACGAGCACAGCACTCGGCCGCCGACCATGGCCGCGACGCTCAATCGTGGGAATCCGGTCAGGGTGCGACTGCATCGAGCACACACGAGGGATCACAGGTTTGACGACCTACTGGATGCTCCAGCGGTGCGGATGCGAGGGAACGGGGCAGGCGAAGACGTTCAGCTGACCCCAGTTACCCACCGCGACCTCGGTCGGCGTGGCGAACCGGTGCGTGGGCAGGTCCTGCTCCTCAATCGGCTTCCAGCTGCCGCTGCCGCCGTCCCACTCGCGGCTGTCGATGGTCAACAGTAGGTCCATCGGTGCCGTGCAGGTCCGGCAGTCCATGGGAGACGGGTCGGTCACGTGCCACGACGCGAACCCTCCGACGCGCCAGCCGGGCGGAATGGACAGGTCGAGCTGGTAGTAGGTGGGCGCCTCGGGTGCATCGTCGTCCACCGTCTCTTCGGCCTCCTCCTCGAGGGCTTCCTCCCAGGCGTCAATCCGGGCGCGCAGGTTCTCGGGCAGCAGTCCGGCGAACGGGTAGGTGGCCACTTGTTCCGGGTGCAGCACGCAGGGCTCCGGTACGTACCCCTCAAAGCCAACGACCGCTGGTCGGGGTGGCGCGGCCAGGACCTCGGCTACCTCGGAGGATCGGCGCCAGCGGAGGTCCAGCGACATGCCGTAGCCGGTGGGTCCGTGCAGGTCGAAGGGGCACCAGAACACCTGGAGCAAGTCGCACCCGTCCGGTCCCGCCAGCAGGTCGGGAACGTCCCGCCGGTACAGCTGGGCGACGCCGATCATCGGCAGCGGATCGGTGTCGGCCACCCCCGCGACGCGATGCTTGCGCGCCAGCTCCTCCAGGAGTGCCTGCTCCTCCGTCGTGGGACCCGGATCCGAATCGCGAGCCCAGGCGGCTGCGAGGACCTGTCGCTCCCGATGGATGTCCGCGGGGCGCCGGCCGGTCCCGCGCTTGTGCGGCTCCGTGCATACTGGCCATGGCTCGTCCGCCGGCCACAGAATTGGCCCGCCCACGGAACTGGACGACACGTCCGGGCTTCCCGGACGAGGGTGCAGCCGGGTAGTCGTGCCGCGGTAAGCGGCCAGCTCCGGGAAGAGCACCTCAACATCGAGCGGGCGCCGCGGGGTGGTCCTCGTCACGGATGCGATCTTAGACAACACCTCAGCTACCGGGAGCCCGCTCCCATTCCCGGGTCAATGGCCCGAACACGACCAAACCCGACCGTCTCCTGGCTCGAACTCCGACACCAAATCCCTTTGTCAGCAGGCTCTAAGGTTCATCTGGCCGCCGACCGCAAGTGCCGCCCACTGGCGTTCGTGCTGACCGCAGGCCAGGCCGCCGACAGCTCGCAGTTCATCCCCATGTTGGGGAAGATACGGGTCCGCGCCCCCGTCGGCCGCCCCCGCACCCGGCCGGACGCGGTCGCCGCCGACAAGGCCTACTCCTCCCGCGGTAACCGGGCCCACCTGCGCGGACGCGGTATCAAGGCAGTGATCCCGGAGAAGAGAGACCAGGCCGCCAACCGGAAGAAGAAGGGCTGCGCGGGCGGTCGGCCTGTCAGCCACGACGCTGGCCTCTACAAGGAGAGGAACACCGTCGAGCGCCTGATTGACAAGCTTAAGGCCTGGCGAGGCGTCGCCACTCGATCCGACAAGACCCGGGCAGCTACCTCGCCGGCCTCCATCTGCGCGCCTCAATGATCTGGGTCAAGGACCTCACCCGGACCACCAGTTGATCACGACCCAATACGCGCCCGAGGAGAACCCGCATGAGACCCGACACCATCGTCCTGATCCACGGCTTCTGGGTCACCCCGCGCAGCTGGGAGAACTGGGTCGCCCACTACGAGGCCAAGGGCTTTCGGGTGCTCGCCCCGGCCTGCCCCGGCTTCGAGGTCGAGGTCGAGGCGCTCAACGCCGACCCCACCCCCATCGAGCAGGTCACGGTACCGCAGATCATCGACTCATTGGAGAAGCTGGTTGGCGGCCTGGACCAGCCGCCCATCCTCATGGGGCACTCGGCGGCGGCGTCTTCACCCAGATCCTGCTCGACCACGGCTACGGCGCGGCCGGCGTCGCGATCAACTCCGCGCCCACCGAAGGCGTCCAGGTCATCCCGCTTTCCCAGCTCCGCGCCACCTTCCCGGTGCTGAAGAACCCCGCCAACCGCCACAAGGCCGTCGGCTTCACCTACGACCAGTGGCGCTACGCCTTCACCAACACCTTCCCCGAGGACGAGGCCCGCGCCACCTACGAGCGCTACCACGTCCCGGCTTCCGGCCACATCTTCTGGGGCAGCGCCCTGGCCAACATCAACCCCGGCAAGGACGACAGCTGGGTGAACTACCACAACGACGACCGCAAGCCGCTGCTGTTCATTTCCGGCGAGCACGACAACCTCATGCCGCCCAAGGTCCAGCGCTCCAACGCCAAGCACTACAAATCAGCCAAGACCATCGCCGAAGTGACCGAGTACCCCGGCCGCTCCCACCTGATGCCCGCTCAGGACGGCTGGGAAGAGATCGCCGACCACGCCCTGGCGTGGGCCCTGCACCACAGCTGACACCTTCAGAAGGAGCGCGTTCCATGTCGGACGTCAGGTTCACCCACATCGGCGGTCCCACCGTCCTCATCGAGTTCGACGGCTGGCGACTGCTGACGGACCCGACCTTCGACGCCCCCGGCCGGACCTACGCGTTCGGCTGGGGGACCTCCTCCCGCAAACTCACCGGTCCCGCCCTCCCCGCGGCCGACATCGGTCCCGTGGACGCCGTCCTGCTCACTCACGACCATCACGGCGACAACCTCGACAACGCCGGGCGCGCCCTGCTGACCACCCCAGAACGACGATCACCACCTCCTCGGGCGCCCGCCGCCTCGGCGGGACCACCCGCGGCCTCAAAACCGGACAAACCACTCGGCTGGAGGCGCCCGGCCGACCGGCGATCGAGATCACCGCCACCCCGTGCCGGCACGGGCCGCCACTGAGCCGGCCCATCACCGGCGAAGTGATCGGCTTCGCCCTCACCTGGCCCGGACAGGCCCACGGCCCGCTCTGGATCACCGGCGACACCGTCTACCACCGCGCGCTGCGCCGGGCCGCCGCCCGCGTCCGGCCGGGCACGGTGCTGCTCCATCTGGGCGGCGTCGGCTTCCCCCTCACCGGTCCGCTGCGCTACACCATGACCGCGCGACAGGCCGTACGGCTGTGCGCGGCCATCGCCCCGCGCACGATCCTGCCGGTGCACGACGAAGGCTGGCAGCACTTCCGGCAGGGCCGTGACGGCATCGATCGGGACCTCCTGCGCGCGCCGAAGGAGATGGGCAGCCGGTTTCACTGGCTGCCCATCGGACCGGCGGAACAGGTCCGGCTCTAGATCACAGCCTGACCTCGCACGCAGGGCCTCCCGCATTCCGGCAGTGACGGGCCTTCACCCCATCTCCACCTGGGCAGCCGAGCCCGCCCACCCCGGATCCACCCATGGAAGGAACACAGCATGACCTCCACTCAGCTCGACAACTTGACGACCGCTGCCTTGCGGGATGGGTTGAGGCGGCGGGCTGAGCGACCCCGCCGCCCGCGATGCTAGGGTCCGGCCATGGGTCACGAGCGATCAACGGGGCCGACCGGCTTCACGTAGTCCGCCAGGAGATACCTGGCGGTGCTACCGAGGGAGCCTCGTGTCCCGCACTGCCCATCACATTGACCGCCCGGTTCTCGACCGAGACGGCCCGTGGCGATCGGTGACGATAGTCGATCTCCGGTACAGCGCCGCATGCCTGCGTGGGGCAGAACGAGCCGGTCGTCGAGCACGTCCGGCCGTCGTCCGCCGCAGGATCGACGTCTACTCCTGGGCCAGGGCCGATCCTCGGGACCGCTCCGTGGCGCAATGGGCCAAGATCGAGGAGCGTCGGGCGCGCCAGTGCCTGCGTCTCCAGCTCGAGATGATCCGTCGGTACGCCAACGCCACCGAGCCTGTCGACGATCTCGAGGTCCACCCTGCCCGACACCGCCGCAACGCCATCTGGCAGTACTGATCGGGGGATAGGGCCCTCATCGCACCGGCATGAACTGCCGCGTACCGTACCGGCGGCACTATGGAGCGTCTCGGCTGTGCCGCTGGTACCAGCCAAGAACCGGCCGATCTTCTCCCTGGAGTCGGCTCTGCTCAGTGCCTGGAAGCTGCCGATGCCGCAGTACCTGTTCTCGTAGGGCTCTGGCTTTCCCGAATAAATCTACATTGTAAAGGCGCTGGGTGCTGGTCAAACTGGCCAAAGTGACAAAACAAAGCGGGCTCCGCCCGCCTTTCCTCTAAAGGAACAGCCACCATCGCGAGGCGTGTTTTGTGACCAGCGTGCCGCCCGGCGTGCGCTTGCCCTCATCGCGAATGATCATGGGTGGGCTGGGGAGTGTGGGGTGGGAGGCTTGCGGTAGGGCCGATCTGTGCGCTTTTCCGCCTCGGGTGGGTGTCGGAGGTCGTGTGTATTCTGGCTGGTTAGGGGAGTGTTCGGTCCGGTGCCCGCAGTTTTGACGGGGTCTTGTGGCCGGTGGGGGCGGCCCGCGCGCCGGACTCTTCTGCATGCCGATCAAGGGCTCGATCATGGAACTTCAGAACCAGACCGCTCTGGTGACCGGCGGCGGCTCGGGCATCGGTCGTGCGACGGCGCTGGTGCTCGCCCGCGAGGGAGCCTTCGTCATCGTCGCCGGTCGCAATGCCGGCCATCTCGCCGAGACGGTCGCGGAGATCGAGGGGGCGGGTGGCCGGGCTCGTGCCGTCCCCACGGACCTCAACGATCTGGAGGCGCTGCGGCGGCTCGCTGATGGAGCCGGTGACGTTGACATCCTGGTCAACAACGCGGGTGTCTACCCCTTCATGCCGACTCCGAAGCAGGATCTGGAGTCGTTCATGCAGGTGTTCGACACCAACGTACGGGGACCGTTCTTCCTGACGGCCGCCCTCGCGCCGAGGATGGGGGCCAAGGGGTACGGCAGCATCGTCAATGTCAGCTCGATCGCCGCCCTTCAGGGCATTCCGGATGCCGCCGCCTACGGGGCGACGAAGGCTGCTCTTGACGCGCTCACTCGCTCGTGGGCCGCTGAGTTCGGTGATCGCGGGGTCCGGGTCAACTCTGTCGCCCCTGGCAATACCAGGACCGACAACGTGGTGAAGGCCCTCGGTGAGGAGATGTTCGAGGAGTGGGGGCGGACGGGCAACCCGCTCGGCCGCCTCGGCCGGGCGGAGGAGGTCGCCGAAGCGATCCTTTTCCTTGCCTCTCCGCGGTCGAGCTATATCACCGGGGTTACTCTGCCCGTCGATGGTGGCTATGTGGCGCGTGGCTGAGCCGGCCGGGTGGCCGTGCTCCGCGGCCGTGTCCCGACTTCATGGGCGGGCTTTTATGGCAGGTCTTGGGGCAGGGTCGGCCAGGTCGGTCCGCGGGGGTGGCCGCTGGGCCGCGGAGCGTTGGCCGGCGGTTCAGGGGTGTCTGGGTTTGGTGTCCGGCGTGCTTCGAGCGCGTCCAGGATGAGGTCCAGGCCGTAGTCGAATTCGCCGGTGTGGTCGTAGCCGGGCCGCAGGGCGTGGTCGACGATCATCTCGGTGAGGTATGGCAGCTCGTCCGCCGGCAGGTGCTCCAGGATGCTGCCGGCCACTTCGTGGACATCGTCCGGCGTCCTGACCGGCAGGCTCGCCTCCTGGAGGACGAATCCGCCGATGTAGCTGTCGATGAGGGAGACGGCGTGTGCGGCCATCGGCAGGGTGAACCCCGCTTTCCGCAGGACGCCGAGGACTGCGTCGTGGTGGCGGAGTGTCGCGGGCCCCGGGTTGCGGCGGGAGTCCATGAGGCCGAGAGCCCAGCTGTGCTGTGACAGGACAGTACGTGCGGAGGAGGCGCGTGCGCGGATGGCGTCGCGCCAGTCGTCGCACTCGGCGCCGGGGAGCTTGATCGCGGCGAACACCATGTCGACCACGCCGTCGAGGATGGCGTCCTTGTTCGGTAGGTGGTGGTAGAGCGACATCGCCTCCACGCCGAGTTCCTGTGCGACCCGTCGCATCGTGATCGCCTCGACGCCGCCTCGGTCGGCGACCCGGATCGCGGCTTCCAGCACGAGATCTCTGCTGAGCGGTTGGGGTGGTGGTGGCATGACGGCTCCGGGAGTGCGGGTTGACAGCCTTACAACTGTAAGCCAGCCTTACAGGTGTAAGCCCTCTCGGGCGAGAGAAAGGGGATGCCCGATGCCGATGCCGAAGTGGTGGGGGCAGGTGAACAAGAGGGTGTTCAACCCTCGCGCGATCGCGAGTGGGGGGTGGCCCGTGCTGGTGCACGTCGGTCGTGTTTCCGGCGCTACTTATCGCACCCCGCTCGAGGCGCATCCGGTCGACGGCGGCTACCTGTTCGTGCTGGTGTACGGATCGCGCTCGGACTGGGTGCAGAACGTGCTGGCGGCCGATGGTGCGCGGCTCCGGGTCGAGGGGAGGGAGGTGGCACTCGCCGCCCCGCGCCTCGTCGGGGAGGACGAGGCGTTCCGGGCGCTCCCCGACGAGGTGGCACGCCCGCCGAGGCTGCTGCGCGTCACCGAGTTTCTCCGTATGGACCTGGTCGCGAACTGACGATCGGGGTCCAGGCGCCCGCGCACGCCCGGGCGACCGAGGTGCCGGTGCGCATCCCCACGCCGCGGTACGGCATGCTGCTGATCGAGGTGACCGACGACGGCGCCGGCTTCGACCCCGGGGCAGGGGTTCCCCGAGGCCCGGGCGAGGCGTCCACCGGCCGCCGGGTGAGGCGCCTCAGCCGGCGCCGATCCGCACGCGGTGACTGACGCCGCCGGAGTCACCGGAGCAGTCGGAGTCACCGGAGTCGGCGGACAGGAACGCTGCCAGCTCCCGCCCCTGCTCGGCGACGGCGTCGCGGTCGGCTCCGGACAGTTCGACCAGCGGCGTGACGGCCACCGTGCCGGCCTCGACGGTCCAGGTCGCGGCGACCCGGCCGTCGACCAGGACCACGCGTGCGCCGGCCACCGACAGGCCGCGGTGGGCGTCGTCGATGATCCGGCCGCGGTCGTGGTAGCCGAGGATCGCGTTGTCGAAGGCGGGCAGGAACCGCACCGGCGCGGGCGTGTCCGGGTCGGGACGTGGCGCGTCGGGCAGGTCCAGCAGTTCCCGGCCCCGCTCGTCGCGGAAGGAGACGAGCTCGTCGCGTACCGCGGCCACCGCGGCCGGCAGCCCGGCCAGGCCGCACCAGGCGCGCAGGTCGGCCGAGGCGGCCGGGCCGTAGGCGGCCAGGTAGCGCCGCACCAGCGCCTGGCCGACCGGGTCCGAGCCGTTCGGGGCGGGCGGGTCGATCTCGCGCCCCAGCCAGGAGGACAGCAGCGCGTTGCGTACGCCCGCCTTCGTCCGCCACAACCCGCGCGGCGGCAGTTGCACCATCGGGATGAGGGCGGCGACCAGCATCTCGCCCAGCACCCGCGGCCCCGGCGCCGGCCAGCGGTCGGCGACCGCCCGCCCGATCTCGCCCATCGAGCGGGGTTGCCCGTCGGCCATCACCGCCAGGCCCGCCGCCAGGAGCTCGTCGAGGTCCACCCCGTCGAGCTCGCGGCGGTAGGTCCCGAGCATCCGCTGGCGCAGCATGGCGTCGTGGCGGGCGCGCCAGGCCAGGGCGTCTTCGGCGGTGAGGAGGTGGACGGTGCGGCGCATGAGAATGGTCCGCACCAGGCGCCGCCCGGTCAGCAGGTCCGAGAGCACCGCGGGGTCGAACGCGCGCAGCCGCGACCAGAGCCCCACGAACGGCTCCTGCGGCTCCTGCGCCTGCAGGCCGCACAGGTGCGCGACGGCGTCCGGCACCGGTAAGTCGGCGCGGTCGAGCAGCAGCTGCCGCGCCAGCGTCGCGCGGTTGAGTGTCCGGGTGTCGAGCACAGTCATGCGATCATCCTGCCGCAGGTGATCAGGACGCGTCGTACGGGCTGACGACGTCGATCACCCAGGTGACGCCGAACCGGTCCGTCAGCATCCCGTACAGCGGGGCCCACTGCGCGGGCGCGAGGGGCTGGACGACGCTCGCCCCTTCGGAGAGCTTCTCCCAGTACGCGGTGATCTCCTCGGCCGTCTCGCCGCGCACCGAGACGAAGAACGCGTTCTCCCCCCGGCTGTAGGGCAGGCGTGAGGGCACGTCGTAGGCCATGATCCGGAATCCGTCGGCGGAGCTCACCTGGCCCCACATCACCTGGTCGGCCTCGGACGGCTCCTGGACGTTGCCGGCGTCCTTGTAGGTGACCACGGCCAGGTCCCCGCCGAACACGGACTGGTAGAAGGTGAGCGCCGCCTGGGCGTCTCCGCGGAAGTTCAGGTGGGTCACGGTGTTCACGGACACGGTGTGCTCCTTTTGTCGGTTGTCTTCCCGGTTGCCGACCACACTCCCAGGGGTAGCGGTCAGGTTGTGGCCTCTTCTTCGGGCGATACTGGGTGGGTGCAGAAAACCTCGTCCCGGCTGCTGTCGTTGCTCTCGCTGCTTCAGGCGCGCCGGGACTGGCCGGGGGCGCTGCTGGCCGAGCGGCTCGGCATCAGCCCGCGCACCGTGCGCCGCGACGTCGACCGGCTGCGTGAGCTCGGCTATCCGATCGTGGCCGTCAAGGGCCCCGACGGCGGTTATCGGCTCGACGCGGGTACGCGGTTGCCGCCGCTGCTGTTCGACGACGAGCAGGCCGTCGCCCTGGCCATCGCGCTCCAGGCCGCCACGACGACCGGCGCCGGCATCGAGGAGGCCGCGGCCCGTGCGCTGACCACCGTCCGGCAGGTCATGCCGGCACGGTTGCGCCACCGCATCGACGCCCTCCAGATCACCGCTGTCGAGCGGTATGCGCCCGATCCCCAGGTCGACAGCGGGGTGCTGGTGTCGGTCGGCGCCGCCGTACGTGCGCGGGAGGTGCTGCGTTTCGACTACGCCTCGCCGGGAGGCGACGGCGGTGCGTCGAGTCCGCCGCGCCGGGTGGAGCCCCACCACCTCGTCACCTGGGGCGGGCGCTGGTATCTCGTGGCCTGGGATCTCGACCGGGAGGACTGGCGTACCTTCCGGGCCGACCGGATCGCGCCGCGCACCCCGGCCGGGCCCCGCTTCACCCCGCGTGAGCTGCCCGGGGGAGGGGTGGCCGCGTTCGTGGCCGATCGGTTCCGGGGCTCCGGCGGCTCCGGCGACTGGCCCTGCCGCGGCGAGGTCATCCTGGGCCTGCCGGCCGCCGCCGTGTCCCCCTACGTCCATGAGGGGGTCGTGGAGGAGCTGGGCCCGGACCGGTGCAGGCTCGTCCTGGGTTCCTGGTCATGGATCGGGCTGGCCGCGAGCGTCGGCAGGTTCGACGCCGACATCGAGGTCGTCGGCCCGGCCGCGCTCAAGGACGCCTTCGCGCACCTGGCCCGCCGCTACGCCGGCGCCGCGAACTCTTCCTGATCGTAGGTGGGTCTTTCCGTCCCGACGTGGCACCGCTGCTCGGCGACGCGCAGGGCCCTTCGTTCAGAATTCGAGTTCGCCGACGTCGCGGGCAGCGTGGGCGAAGTGGCGGATGAGGTCGTTCTCTGCTGCGGTGCTCCAGATGAGTGCCCAGCGCAGCGGCGGCGCGTCGCGGATGGGCACATGAACCGTGTCGGGCCGGACGTAGTAGCGGGTGTAGCGGGTGGAGTGACCGTAAACCGGTGAGACGGCCTCTCCGGCGGCGAGGATGGGGAGCATTTCCTCGCCGGTGGAGACGGTCGGTCCGATGCGGATGGGCCGGCCGCTGGGGGTGCGGGTGGGGACGATCGCCTCGCGCCAGTAGCCGGGGTGGGCGCCGCCCATGACGATCTCGTCGCCGAGGTCTTCGTAGCTCACCGATGTCCGCGTGGCCAGTCGATGCGTGGCTGACACGGCCAGCACGGGGTGTTCGGTGGAGATGATCGGGCCCACGGTGAGGTCGCGCTCCTCGACCGGGAGCCAGGCCAGCAGTACGTCGACCTCTCTGGCACGCAGTGGTCCGAAGGGATCGCTGAAACTCGCCTGCCAGTAGGCAGCGGAACGGTGAACCGGGGCTGGTGTTACATCCGTTGACGCGGCACCGTGCTCAGGTCCCAGCCGGCCGCGCCCAGGTCGCGCAGTTCTACGTACCCGTCCAGGGCTCTGACCAGGCCGGTGCCGCTGACGTCGGTGGGGCTTTTGCGTAATCGGTCCAGCCGGGAGACGCGCCGGCCCGCCTCGACCTTGACCAGGTTCTCCAGGACGGTGGCCTGGTTGGGGCTGGGGGCGGCGGCCAGCAGCGCGTACTGGCGGGTGGCGACGCGCTCGCGGAGCGCGGCGATCAGCCGTTCCAGGGTGGTGACGCCGGGAAGCAGGATCTTGGCCTCCACCAGGCGGTGGGTGGCCAGGTCGAACAGCACGATCGGGCGCTCGCCGGTGGTCCAGGCCCGTTTGCAGAACCAGCAGGCCAGCGCGGACCACTGCTCGCCCGCGAAGGCGGTGTAGCCGTAGCTGGTGCGGATCTGCTCGCGGTGATCCCAGCGGGCCACCTTCTCGCCGTATCCCTTCAGGTCGGCTGCTTGCAGGCCGAGCTGCTCGGCGACCTAGTCGACCACCGCGGCGGGAACGTCCTCGGGATCGTCGAGGAAGCAGTTCAAGAACCGGGCGGTGCCCAGGTGCACGGCCCAGCCGAGCTGGTTGCGAGCGCCGTTGGCGGCCATCGCCCGGCGCCGGTCGTCGGCATCGAGGTGGAAGAAGGCCCCAGCTGGGTGATGTCGGGGACGGCGTTGAAGACGCCGTATCGGCTGCGTTGTTCGGGGGACAGGAAGCTGACCGGCATGGGGGCCTCCAGGCATGCCAGGGCGTCCTCGCCTCGCACGGCGTGGGACGCCCGTGGATATCGGCAGCGGCCAGGTCAGATGATCAACGTGACTGGATACGTGGTGGGGGGCAGTGGACACCCGGCTACCGGGTGGGGCAATGCGGTGATTGGGCTGCAGGAATGCGCGGATCGTGGCGGCGATGGCGCGGTAGTCGGGGCCGAGCCAGATCATGTGGGTGTCGGCGTGGCTTTCCACCAGCGTTGCTCGCGGGACTGCCGCGGCCAGGGACTGGGCGTGGGCGAAGGGCACTGGGCGGTCGTTGCGGCTGGCGATCACCAGGGCGGGCTGGCCGACGCGGGCGATGCAGTCGGTCACCGGGAGCATGTGGGCGACGAAGCCGTGGCCCGAGCGAATCGAGGCGTACAGTTCGGCCAGCCTGGCGCGGTCGGTGGCGTGCAGCCGGGCCAGTACCTGCCCGGCGGGCAGGACGGATAGCTCACCGGTGAGCAGCCGCAAGCCCAGCCCTGGCGCGAGGCGGATCATGCTGCGCACCAGCGCCCAGGTGATGGCCTCGGCCCTGGGGTGGAACAGCAGCCGCCCGCCGAGGCGAGTCAGCCGATCGGGCCAGGGCAGGAACCCGACCGCGCTTTCGAAGTTGGACGTGGATTTCACCCCGCTGCGCGAGCACGATCTGACCGCTGCCGGCCTTGGCCAGGCCGCGCCTGAAAGACGGGGATCGGGGCCGGCGCAGGAAGTCCGTCGCCACCCGCGCGGCCGCCTGCTCATCGGTGGCCAGGTCGTAGACCGCCTCCACCTTCTCCTGAACCGACTGAGGAGTCTCCACCCGCCGGCCCACCAGCCGTTTCGCCGCGTCCCCCGTCCACTCGAACTTCCCCGTCCGCGGATGCCTGGGCGGGTTCAGGATGCGCTCGATCTCCTCGTACCGCGTGCGCGAGACACTCCCGACCTTCGTGCCTGCGGGCAATCAGGCCACCCCCTGCACGGCACGGGGCGCCAGCTCTCCTCCCGCCGGCGACAAGCCCGGCCCACTCCACGAGCGTCGACCCGCCACCAGATCCAGAGCAACCAATGGCCTGGGCATGCGTATACGAGCCTTCCAATTCAGGTTGTCAGCGGGATTCCTGTGCGCTGAGCAGGGTGAGCGCGTTGCGGATGCCCTCTTCGAGGAGTTCGTCGGAGAGTCGCCGGTCGGCCAGGGCGCGGGAGAGCTGCAGCGTCCCGACCATCATGGCGTAGACGCTGAGGATCCTCGTGTGCACCGAGCGCGGATCGGCGGGCGCCAGGCGAGCGGCGATGCCGTCGATGACGGCGAGCACGCCGTCGGTGTACGCCTGCTTGGTCTCGTCCGCGCAGCGCCCGATCTCATCGAGGAGTGCCGCGGAGGGGCAGCCGTCGTCGGGACTGTCGCGGTGCTGGGGCGACAGATACCACCGTACGATCTGCTCGACTCCGGCGATGCCGGGGGCCGCTCGCTCGATGACGTTCGCGTACTGGGTGCGCAACTGGTCCGCGACCGCGCTGGCCACGAGGTCGTCCTTGGATGCGAAGTGGGTGTAGAAGGCGCCGTTGGTCAGTCCGGCGTCCGCCATCAGCGTCGAGATGCCTGAGCCGTCGATACCGTCCCGCTTGAACCGGCGGCCGGCGGTCTCGATGATCCGTTGCCTCGTCGCCTGCTTGTGCTCTTTCCCGTAACGCGTCACGAGCTCGCTCCTTTGTGCTCCGGAAGGGTCACCCGCGCTTCGCCATCGTATTGGATTGCGAACGTACTCCAATGGTGTGCTGACGGTGTCTTGGAGTACCGACACGCCTTCTCTGCAGCCGGCCCGATTCAGTCGTTGTCGGGCGCCATCGAGATCACGACCTTTCCGGCCGTGGTACGGCCCTGCTCGACGTACGCCATCGCCTCGAGCGTCTGGTCGAAGGGGAACGTTCGGTCGATGACCGGGCGGAGCTGTCCGTTGTCGTACAGGGCGCCGAGTTCACGGAGCTGGGCGCCGCTGGCCTTCATGAAAAAGAACTGATAGCGCACACCCAGGGCCTTGGCCTGCTTGCGCACTTTGCGGCTGAGCGCGGTCATGACCACGCCCATGAACGACGGGGCGTCGAGTTGCCTGGCAAACCCGACGTCCGGCGGGCCGACGACACCGATGGCCAGGCCGCCCGGCTTCAGCACAGTCAGCGACTTCTCGAGGTTCGCCCCGCCAAGGGAGTCCAGCACCAGGTCGTAGCCGGACAGCACCTGCGAGAAGTCTTCCTTGGTGTAGTCGACGACGATGTCTGCGCCGAGGCTCCTGACCAACTTCTCGGTGCGAGAGTTCGTGGTCGTCGCCACCGTGGCACCGAGGTGCTTGGCGAGCTGGATGACCGTCGATCCGAGGCCACCGGCACCGGCGTGGATGAGCACCTTCTGACCCGGCATCACGTGGGCGCGGTCGACGAGGATCTGCCAGGCGGCCAAGGCCACCAGCGGCACCGCGGCCGCCTCGCGCAGGGTGAGTGACTCCGGCTTGGGCGAGACGTCGTCCTGGTCGATCGCAATGAACTCGGCGAAGCCTCCGATCCGCAGGTCGCGGGGACGTGCGTAGACCTCGTCGCCGACTGTCAAGTCGCGCACGGCCGACCCGACCTGCGTCACGATGCCGGCGACGTCGTGGCCGAGCACGAACGGAGGCTTGTACTTCAGGAGTCGTTTGAACTCCCCGTTGCGGACCATTTTGTCCAGCGGGTTGATGCTGGTGGCGCTCACTCGGACCAGGACGTCGCCGTCCCCGACGGTGGGCACGGGAACGTCTGCGGCGCGTAGCCCGTCCTTGCCGTACTTCTCGACGACGAATGCCTTCATGTCAGCCATCCCTTTGCGTGGTCTTCTCGGTTGCCTTCTCGGCGGACGATGCGCATGTCCGGGCAGCTTCCACATCAGCTGCCGAGGTGCCGGCGGAGCCACTGACCCATCTGCTCGATCGCCCGGTCCACCTCGGGCACGCGCCCCGCGCCCAGGATGAACGAGTGCTGGCCCTCGGGCAGCGGGCGGACCTCGGAGAGGATCTTGAAGTAGGCGAGCCGGCGGCCGAAGTCGGCTGCCTCGCCGGCAAGCGTCTCGTACTCGCCGTAGTGGAGGGCCGTGGGCGGCAGGCCGGTCAGGTCGGCGTTCGCGATGCTGATATCGGGGTCGGTGAAGTCCACGCCGGGGTCCTGCAGCCAAGCCGCTCGGAACTGCTCGAGGATGCCCCGGCTGAGCATCTTGTCGAATTCCTCGTTCTCGTCCACCTTCGGGTTGCTGATGGTGAGGTCGGTCCACGGCGAGATGCTGATGATCGCCCCAGGGACTGCCTCGCCCTTGGCGAGCAGGCGCAGCGGCAGCGCGACCGCGAGCGTGCCGCCGATGGAGTGGCCGGTGCTGCCGATGTTCCGCGGCTCGTAGCCCTGCGCGAGCAGCCAGCGGTAAGCGGTCTCGGCGTCGTCGATCTGCGCCGGGTGGGGATGCTCGGGCGCCAGGCGGAAGCCCACGACGAGTGAGCGGGCTCCGGCCGCCTTGGCGATGTGGCCGGCGGCCTTGCGGTCCGATGCAATCGAGGCCGCGACCGATCCGCCGAAATGGAAGTGGAGCAGCGCCTTGTCGGGGTCGGCGCCCTCAGGGATGGCCCACAGGGCGGGGACGCCGTCCGCGTCCACCTCGGCGTAGGTGACGCCTTCCGGCTCGGTCGATGCCGAAGCATGTGTGTCGACGATGTCGCGGACGACGGCCAGGTCGAGGCCCGGAGTCGACGCCTTCGCGCGCACGCTTTCGAGGAACTGCGCAAACTGCTGTGCTTGCGAGCTGATTCCCATGGTGATGCTCCTTGCCAGGTCAGGCTGAACGCGCCTCTCGCGCGCACTGCAGGTCGATGGGCCGGGTGCGACGTCAGCCGGGCATCCGGTTGAATCTGCGGATCTGCTTGTCGAAGATCCCGGCGGGGACGAGGCGTCGCGCGGTGGTGATGCGTGAGGCGAGCGGTCCGGCGGTGTAGCGCAGCCTCGGTTTCGGGGCGGTGGCTGCCGTGACGATCTCCTTGGCGACGACGGCGGTGTCGTCGCCGGTCTTCATCGCCGCAGCGACCACTTCGTCGAAGACACGCCGCCGCTCCGCATACAGCGGCATCGGGGTGTCGGGCTGCGCGGCATTGGCATCGAAGGGGGTCCGGGTGTAGCCGGGCTCGACGAGCAGGACGCGGACGCCGTGCTCGCGGACCTCGTGGTCCAGGGACTCGGAGTAGCCCTCGATGGCGTGCTTCGCGGCGACGTAGAGGGCCATGTAGGGCTGCGGGATGACGCCGAGGACGGATGAGAGGTTGACGATGCGGCCACGGCCCTGGGCGCGCATGTGCGGCAGGACGGCCTTCGTCATGCGGACGAGACCGAAGAAGTTGAGGTTGAAGAGGCTCTGGGCCTGGGCGACGGAGTTCTCCTCGGCGGCGCCGGCCGAGCCGAGACCGGCGTTGTTGACGAGGACGTCGATCCGTCCGAACCGTTCGATCACTTCCTGGACGGCGGCGGTGACGGATTCGTCACTGGTCACGTCGAGGTCGAGGAAGGTCACACCGGCGGGCGGGGTGAGTGCCGAGGTGTTCCGTCCGGTTCCGATCACCTCGAACCCGGCTGTGACGAAGGCGCGAGCGGTTGTGTTACCGATCCCCGATGACGCCCCCGTTACGAGTGCTACCGGCCGATGTGTCGCCATCACAGACTCCCTATGTCATTGAATTACGATCGTTTAGCTTATGGTCGTAAGGCTATAGCGGGACTGCGCGGATGGCAAGGAGCGGCTTCGGTGGTCGCCGGGAACCGGCCCTCGAGGCGGATCGGATCGGATTTTGGTGCTACGCCGGAGGAGGCTTGCATTCGGTACCTAGGAGACCCCGTGCCTGCTCGGCTGGCTCTCCCTGGCAAAGACCCGGAGGGGGCCCTCGATCCCGAGCGGCCATCGGGGGGAGCTCCGGGGGTGTCTCCTGGCGACTATGAGTTGTCCGCCTCCAACGAGCCGGTATGCCGGAAGCGAGCTCATCATGGATGAGTGCCGCGGATCTCACCGTCCGTGACGGCGACGCGGCAGCCCTGACGCGACACCCTCCCTGTGCCCGAAGGAGATGCCATGACCGCCACCGCACCTACGGCCCCGACTGCACCAGGGGTGCGGTCTTGGTGGGGGATCCCGTACGCCACCGCCGAGCGGTACCGCCGCCCCGTGCTCATGGACTTCGATCCAGACCGCGCCTATGACCGCAAGGGCGTCGTGTCCCTCCAGCCCGACAGCGGTGACTGGCTGGAGGCGGACAGCGGGATGGGCGAGGACTGCCTGAACCTGAACGCGTGGGCTCCCGAGGAGCCTGCCGGGCAGGCGCTCCCGGTGGCCGTGTACATCCACGGCGGCGGATTCGAGTACGGCGCGAACACGCAGACCACCTCGAACGCCTCCGGCCTCGCCGCGACGGGACGCGTAGTGGGCGTGTCGATCAACTACCGGCTCGGCGCACTGGGTGCGCTCTCGCTCTCGCAGTACGGCGGGCGGCTGGCGGAGGCCAGCAACCTCTTCCTGCAGGACATCATCGCCGCGCTGACCTGGATCAAGCGGAATATCGCCCACTTCGGCGGCGACCCCGACAACGTCACCGTCTACGGCCACAGCGGCGGCGCCTACTCCACCTTCGGGCTGCTCGGCGCCTCCTCCGCCGACGGCCTGTACCGGCGCCTGGCCGGGTTCTCCGGCGGGCCCGCTCGTAGCATCCCGGCCTGGTGGGCCGAGGAGCTCGCGGAGCGGTTCGTCACCGAGCTCGGTGTCGCGGGCAACCCTGAGAAGCTGATCGACCTCGACACGGCTGGTCTGGTGGCCGCCCTGCACAAGGTCGCCCCGACAGACCTCGGAGTCCGCGGCGGAGTGGACAACCAGGCCACCGGCGTCGTCCTCGACACCGGACAGCCCGGCGCGGTGATGCACGCCCACCCGATGGACCTCCTGGCCTCGGGCTCGCACCGCGATGTAGACGTGCTGCTGAGCATGGCCAGCGACGACATGGGCTGGTGGGTGGCGAACGACCTCGACCGGTTCGACCCGCACACTCTCGACCGCGTCACCGACGAGGTCGCGGGGTGGCGCATTTCCCGCTCCCGCGCCAAGAAGATCGTCGATGCCTACGACCAGGGCGGCCGTACGCCGGTCGAGGTCCGCGCCGCGCTCATGGCGGACTACCTCTTCGCGCTCCCCGCGGCCCGCGGTGCCCTGGCTCACGCCGCCGCGGGAGGCGACGCCCATCTCCTGATGATCGGGCCCGCCGAGGGCGCGCCCGCATACCACGGCACCGAGACGTACGCCCTGGTCGGTCAGGAACAGCCGGGCCGCAGCCCGGCACAGGCCGAGCGTGACACGCGTATCCGCGACATCGTGCTCGACTTCGCCACCGGCGAGCAGTCCCGCCTGTGGCCCGCGGTCACGGACCGGTCCACCTCGGGAAGCGTCGGCAACCCTCCCTTCGAGGCCGGCGCCCACTACCAGGCGGCCCTCAACCTGTGGGAGGGCATCGACCGCCCCTGACAGCCTTCGGGCAATTCGGAATAGCGCAGGTCCGCTACCGGCTGACCGCCTGGGTGCCTGCGCGTGGAGCCCTGGCCCCACCTTCACATCCCAGGGGGCGAACACGACAAGGAGCTCGGTATGAGCCGATCGACAGCAGCCGGCGACGCCACGCCCGCGACGATGCAGGCCGTCGTCGTCACCCACCCCGGCGGCTTGGACGCGCTGGAGATCAAGGAAATACCAGTACCCGTACGCAAGCCCGGCTGGGTGCGGATCCAGGTGAAGGCATTCGGCGTCAACGAGTCCGAGGTCACCACCCGCAAGGGCGAGTCGGATGCCGTGGTCACCTACCCCCGTGTTCCCGGCATCGAGGGCGTCGGCGTGATCGACCAGGCCGACGAGGACGGCGGACTGCGGCCTGGTCAGCAGGTGGCGACCATGATGGGCGGCATGGGCCGCTCCTACGACGGCGCCTACGCCCAGTACGTCACCGTCCCCGCGGAGCAGGTCATCCCGTTCGAGACCAGCCTGCCGTGGGACGTCGTCGGCGCGCTGCCGCAGATGTTCCAGACCGCCTACGGGTCTCTGAGCACCAGCTTGGGCCTCAAAGCCGGGCAGACGCTGCTGATCCGCGGCGGCACCTCCACCGTGGGACTGAGCGCGGCGATCCTAGCCACGGACATCGGTGCCACCGTCATCTCCACCACACGTCACGCCGACCGCGCCGGCGAACTGCGGGCCGTGGGCGTCGACCATCCGATCGTGGACGACGGGAAGATCGCCGAGAAGGTCCGGGACGTCGTGCCGGAGGGCGTGGACGCCGCGCTGGAAATGGTGGGCTGCACGGTCCTGCCGGACACCTTCGGATGCGTGCGCGTGCACGGCACCGTCTGCTTCGTCGGCGCCCTGGCAGGCGCATGGACCATCCCCGATTTCAGCCCGTTCATGATTCCCAGCACGGTACGGCTGACCGCCTACGCGGGAGAGGCCGCCGACCTCCCGGCCGACGTCTTCACCCGGCAGCTCCAGGCCATCGCCGAAGGGAGCCTCAAGGCCCCGGTCGGGAAGGTCTACCACGGCCTGGAACAGGTCCGTGACGCCCAGGCCGGCCTCGAGTCCGGCACCATGCCGGGGAAGCACGTCGTCGTCCTGGACGGCTGAGAAGCGAGCACTCGGGGCCGCCGCACCCCGCTCACGGATCGGTCGTGGCGTCGCGGGCCGCGAACGCGGCCGGCGTGAGACCGGTGCGGTCGCGGAAGAAGCGGCCGAAGTTCGCGGGATCGGTGAAGCCGAGGTGGGCGGCCACAGTCCGGGCCTCCCACCGGGCACCTCCCAGCAGGCGCCGGGCTTCGAGCAGCCGCCGCTCGTCGATGAGCTCACGCACCCCTTTGCCGGTGGCGTCCCGGGCGGCGCGGCTGAGGGTGCGGACCGAGCAGCCGAGCAGCTCAGCGTAGTCCGCGGCCCGGTGCAGCTCGCGGAAGTGCAGCTCCAGGGCGTCCACGAACCGCCTGTACGTGCCACCACGACCCGTGCCGGCCGTCGCCGCGCCGGTGGGGATGATGCCGGGGGCGTTGGCGAGGCGCAGCAGCAGCGATTCGAGCAGGCTGCGCCGCAGGGCGTGGTGGACATCAAGAGGGCGACGCCCGAGCGCGCGGTGTTCGTCCAGGAGCTGGAGCGCCGTCTGCTGCAGCCAGGCGGCGTCATCGGCATGCGGGCTCAGCACGGCAGGAGCATCGTGCGCGGTGAGCGGGGCCAGCAGGCAGGCAATGTCGGATCGCAGTACGTCCGGCTCGAACAGGATGAACGGGCCGCGGGCGGCGCCGGGCGGATGCCAGCACTGCGCGTGCCCTGGACGTACCCACAGCCACTGGCCGGGGGCGACGGTCCGCGTGACGTGGTCGACGTCGTGCCGCAACTCACCCTCGGTGACTGCGATGAGGTAGTGGAAGGTGGCGCGGCCCGGACGAGGCGGATTCCACGGCCAGTCGTCGTGCTGGGCGAAGAAATCCTCAACGGTGCTCACCTCAAGCCCGTACGGAGTGCCGACCGGGGGCTGGAAACCGTACAGCGGAACCGCGGCCGGTCCGGCCTGGCCGCTCGGCCTGGCGTGTCGCTCATCGACCATCACGTGTCCGCAGTCTACCGTCCCTTTTGTCGACTTCGAGGGAAGGATGGGTTGTGCCGCCGCGACGCGCGGCGCGCCCTGGCGCGTCCATCGATGCCGCAACCCGTCACCACCTGAGGAAGTCCACCGCCCATGAACGGAGCGACCCTGCACAAGACCGCCGCCGACTGCGCCGAGGAACTTCCCGGCGCCCAGCTGGAGCATCCCTTCGGCCCCGACTGGGAGGTCTTCAAAGTGCGCGGCAAGGTGTTCATGCTGATGACCGAGGTTCCCGGGCGTCCCGTCGTGGTCCTTAAGGCGGACCCCGGCGAGGCCCTCGCCCTGCGGGAACACAACAGCCATATCACCCCCGGCTACCACATGAACAAGAAGCACTGGATCACGCTGGAGGGCGGGGAAGGCGTCGACAAGGAGCTCGTCAGGGAGCTCGTCACCGACTCCTACCGGCTCGTCGTCGCTCACCTGCCCAAGGCCGAGCAGCCCATCGACCCGCACACCTACGGCAGCGGCACGCGGGCGGCCCGGTGAGCACGGCCGGCGACCGGCTCCAGGGCACCGCCCGCCAGGCGGCCCTCGCCCTCCCCGACGTCAGCCACGGACGCCCCTTCACCCCCGTACTGGACGTGTACAAGGTCGCGGGCAAGGTGTTCCTGATCATCACCGACGACCCGGACGAGCAGATCATCACGGTCAAGTGCGAACCCGAACACGCCCGCGCGCAACAACGCGGCTACTCCTCGATCACACCGGGCCGCTATCTCGACAAGCGGCACTGGATCTCGCTGGGACCGGGGCCCGGCATCACCCAGCGATTGGTCACCGACGCGGTCGAGAATTCCTACGATCTGGTCGTCGAGCGGCTGCCGCGACGCGACCGTCCCGGTGCCATCTACCGCGGCTGCAAGGCGGCGCACCGCGCCGCCCTCCGCACCGGCTCGCTCATGCCACCCGCCCACATCCTCAACGCCCCGACCCGGCTAATGAAGGATCTCGGCTACGGCAAGGACTACCAGTACGACCCGGACACCGCCGACGGCTTCTCCGGCGCCGACTACTTCCCCAGCGGCATGGACCGAGAGACGTACTACCAGCCCACCCGCAACGGCTACGAGTTCCAGATTACCGAGCGCCTGCGCCGCTGGGCCGCTCTGCGTGCTCGCAGACAACGCGGCTGACCGGCCGACGTCCGCGAAGAATTCGTCGGCTGACCCTCACCCGCCTCACTGCGGAGCGATGCCCCTCGGGCGCTGGACGGCTTCTACGTTCCGTGTTCGCAGAAATGAGGAGTTCTACGACGCCAAGATCACCGAGGCCCCGGCTTGCGAGCCGGCGAGCGTGGGGAGAACTCTGGCACGCAGCCGACGTCGTGACTGACTGCTCCAGTGCCGCGCGGGCTCGTTCACCGTAGGGGTGACTCCTGGACAGGTTGCCGAACAGGTCGCTCAGGTGTGCCACCACCCTCCGGACGGCCCGTGGGTTCAGGCTTACACGGGTGATCTCAAGATGGGTGTACTCCCGTCTCCAGCAGGACGCGCACGTCCCAGGGAAAAGCCGTACCTGCGCCGGCCTCGTGTTCGGTGTCGTCGAGGACGTCGCGCAGGGCGACGGGGACCGTCACCGTCGACTCCTGCCAGGTCCAGTTGTGCAGGAAGCGGATCCGGCGGCCGTCCGTGGCGGCGGCGCCGGAGACGGTGACGCCTGCCGGCAGGAGTGCCCAGGGTTCGGCGTCCGGTAGCAGCCAGCGGAACAGGGCCTGGCCCAGGGCCGGGTTCGGGATGGTGCCGACGTAGGTGATCCGGCCTTGCCCATGTCGGTGAGTGGTGATGGCGGCGAACTGCCCGAAGTGCGGGTGGTCGTAGCTGGCGAGCACGTCGGCGCTGTCGGCGTGCAGCCCGTCGGCCCAGCGAGTGCCGGCCGCGCCTTCGGGCAGCGTCAAGGGGAAGCCGTCCGCTGCCTGCAACGGCAGCTCTGCGTCAAGGTTGCTGAATTCGTCGTACCAGGCTCCGGCGGCGTGGGCGAGACGGGCGGGCTGGACGTCGCGGCAGGCACGGGCTTCGTGGTCGGCGTAACAGGAGCGCGGCCCCAGGACCAGGTGTCCGCCAGCTTCGGCGTAGGCGGCCAGCCAGTCCAGGGTGGCGTCGTCGGTCACGTAGAGCCCGGCGGCCACCAGCACTGGGTGCCTGTTGGCGATCTCGGCGGCATCTTCAGCGACGGCTTGTCCCGCGTGCAGCACTCGCGTCTGAAGGCCGGCTTCGAACGCGCCCCGGTAAAAGGCGTCGAAGATGGCCTCATACGAGCGCCCATCCGGTCCGCCGTCGGGCGCGGCCAGGGCCGGCTGGGCGGCCAGGGCCCATTTGCTGGGGTGGGAGTACAGCATCGCGATGTCGGCGTCTGGGACGAGGTTCGCGACCAGGTCGCCGGCTCGCTCCAGTTCGGCGCCGATGCGGGCGATCTCCCGATAGGTGCGGCCAGGACGGCCGCTGTGGGGCAGCACGCCGCCCCAGTAGGTCTCGGCGCCGAACACCAGCGTCCGCCAGTGCCAGTACTCGATCATGGATGCGCCGCGGGCGACGAGGGCCCAGGCGGCCTGGCGCCACTGCCCGTCGTAGCCGGGCTGGTTGACCCAGGACGGGCCGATGGCTAGGGCATTGGTCTCGGTGACGAAAAACGGCTCCTGGCGGGAGGAGTACATGCGGCCGGCCACCCGGTAGAACGTCCACGGGTCCTGGCTTGCCCAGTGCTGGCCGCCGTCCTGCTGTGCCCACGCCGGCAGGGCCAGATGGTCCTGCATCGCGTAGCAGGGGGTTTCCGGTCGCGACGTCGAGCCGTCGGGTCAGGTCATCGTCGGCGACAGCGGGCCGGTCGTAGGCGATGCAGGTGGTGACGAACTGATCGGTGCGGGCGTATTCGCGGACGATGTCGGCCTGCCAGGCGATGAACTCGGTGACCTGGTCGACCTGGAAACGCCGCCAGGCCTGCTCGTACTGCGGTTGGACGTTGCCGTCGGGCGTCCACAGATCGGCCCAGTCCGACAGCCGGTGTGACCAGTAGACCAGGCCCCACTCCTCGTTCAGCGTTTGCACGTCGCCGTACTGCTCGCGCAGCCGGTTGACGAAGCGCTGGAAGATGCCGTGGTTGTGCAGGAGGTGCAGGCCGGGCTCGTTGTCGACCTGGTAACCGATGACGGCGGGGTGATCGGCGTAGCGCTCGACGACCTTGCGGATGATGCGCTCGGCGTGGAAGCGGAACGCCGGGTGGGTGAAGTCCATTTCCTGGCGGGCTCCCCAGCTCATGCGCTGCCCGGTCGCCGCCTCACCGGCGATCTCCGGGTAGAGGCGGGCCAGCCATGGCGGTGCGGCGTAGGTGGGGGTGCCGAGGATGACGCCGATGCCGCGCTCGTGCGCGCCGTCCAGCGTTGGTTGCAGCCAGTCCAGGTTGAAGTGGCCGTTGTCCGGCTCCCAGGTGGACCATACGGATTCACCGACCCGGATGACGGAGAAGCTCGCCTGGGCCATCAGGTCAAGATCGGTCTTCAGAAACTCGGCAGGGTGGTATTCGGGGTAGTAGGCGGCGCCGAACAGCACTCGCGACATACGCAATCCTCTCGTTGAGGTCATTGATCGACCACGCCATGGCTGTTCCGCTCTGCCAGTACCGCCGCAGTATCAAGAACGCCGCCATGCAGGTCATCGACGACTTTCGAGCGCAGGAACTCTGCCTGGCTCAGCTTCTACACGCGCTCGCCGCAGCCGAGCCCACACTCGACCGTGGCTCCATCAACCGCTCCGGCGTTGGTGACGGTGGCGCTGATGCCGGCCGTGCCAGTCGTATCCGAGCAACGACTCGGCTCGGGCATCGTCCGACAGGCGGGTATCGCAATAGCTCCTCACAGTTGGTTCCTCAATCCGTGAAGACGTGGGTGCCCGGACCAGCGGTCTTCTCGCGGCCACTGGGCAGGACGACGGTGGCCTCGGTTCCGGCGGGCACGGCCAGCTGCACGTGCACGTGGCCGTCATCGAGCCGCCAGCCCATCTCAATTCGCCCGTACGGTGATTCATGGACAGCCTCCGCCCATGTCAGGCCCCCGCCGGGGCGAGGTCGCACCAGGAAACGCCGGTAGCCGGGTTCGAGCAGTTCGATGCCTGCCACGTGGCGGTGCAGGAACGACACGACGGCGCCCTTGGAGTAGTGGTTCAGGGACGCGTTGACCGTCCCGTCGGCCGTGACACCGTTCCAGTTCTCCCACATGG
This sequence comes from Nonomuraea sp. JJY05, assembly GCF_043496855.1. Taxonomy (NCBI): domain Bacteria; kingdom Bacillati; phylum Actinomycetota; class Actinomycetes; order Streptosporangiales; family Streptosporangiaceae; genus Nonomuraea; species Nonomuraea sp. JJY05. The sequence goes on along the minus strand of NZ_JBIEIS010000043.1, from coordinate 72,669 downwards.
TGGTGGCGCCGCGGTCGATCATGACGAGCCATGAGGGTTCGGTGTCCTGCCGCAGCAGGTCGTAGGCAAGGTCGAGGTGACCGGTATCGGCGAGCACGGGCAGCAGATACGGGGTGGCGAGGAAACCCGTGCCCAGGTGGGTGCCCGCCTCCCGCACCAACTCGGTCAGACGAGCGGCGACCTTGGGCCGCAGTTCGGTGGGGACGAGGTCGAAGGCGAGCGCACGGACGTGATTGGCCTGCGTGTCCGGGGTCAGCCTGCCGTCGGGCCCGATGTACTCGGCCTGCCACGCGGCACGGACCTTCTCGCTCAACGTGCGGTAGCGCTTGACCTCGTCGGCGTGGCCGAGGACCTCGGCGATCCTGGCGGCCAGGCCGGTGCTGTAGGCGTAATAGGCGGTGGCGATGTCTCCCTGGTCCTGCCGTGCGTGGGGGATGAGGTCGACGACCTGCTCGCCAGGTACGAGCCACTCACCCCAGTGGGAGCCGGCGTCCCACAAGTACTGTTCGTGCGGCTCGGGTATGGGCCGGGCGGCCGCGCGCCGCGGGTGCCGCTCGGTGCGAGCGCTGCGTTCGATCCGGCTCAGCCAGGCTGTGATCACGGGCCAGGATTCGGCCAGAATTTCGGTGTCGCCGTACGCCCGGTACACCTCCCACGGGACGATCACTGCGGCGTCTCCCCAGCCGGCCGACCCGTTGAGCTGGTCGGCGATGCTGTGCGCCTCGTCCGGAGCGTAGGGACTGAAGTGCACGACGGTCCCGTCGGGCCGCTGGTCGGCCGCGACGTCGCGCAGCCATTTCGCCGAGAAGCCCGCCACGTCGAACAGGAAGGCCGCGCTGGGGACGAACAGCTGCCAGTCACCTGTCCAGCCGGCACGTTCCCGGTGCGGGCAGTCAGTCGGGATGTCGCAGGCGTTGCCTCGCAGGCTCCAGACGACTGCCTCGTGCAGCCGGTTGATCCGCTCGTCGCTGCAGGTGAACCAGCCGGTGCGCCGCAGATCGGTGTGCACCACGATTCCGGTGACGTCGTCGGGTGTCAGGTCTTCGGGGTGGCCCTCGATGCGGACGTACTGGAACCCGTGTGTCGTTCGCCGTGGCTCGAAGACCTCCCCTGGCACTCCTGCGGAGGTCACCTCGTCGATCTGTCCGGCCGGTTTCGGGTCGGGGAACGTGATGGCGAGGTTGTCGATGGTCACGTCTCCGGAGGCGTCGAGCCACTCTCCGTGGACGAGGCGGACCGTCGTTCCCGCCGGACCGAGCTTGGCAAGCCGTACCCAGCCGTTGATGTTCTGACCGAGATCGACCACTTGCCGGTGCTCGTCCAGCCGGCGTACCGACACCGGAATCACTTCCTCGATCTGACGCACCGGTGGGGCGGGAGAGTCGACCAGAGTGTCGAAACCTCGCGGCTCGGTGGCGGCGTGCGGCCAGGCGGTGTCGTCGAATCCCGGCCGTGACCAGCCGTGCGGCAGCCTCCGCAGGTCCCAGCGTTCGCCGGCGATCAGGTCCGCGGCGACGACGTGCTCCTCAGTGCTGCTGCGCCACTGCGGGCCGGTGCCCAGCACGGTCACCGTGCCGTCGGGGTGGGTGAGGCGCATCTGCGCCAGCAGCGCGGGCCGGCTGCCCCACTGGTCGCTGTGGCGGAAGTAGCCGATGAGGCCGCGGTACCAGCCGTCTGCCAAGATCACACCGATCGCGTTACGGCCCTGAACCACCTCGGCAGTGATGTCGTAGGTCTGCACCTGAAGTCGGCTGCGGTACTGCGTGAAACCGGGGGTGAGTTCGGCGCTTCCTATCCGTTCGCCGTTGAGGAAGCCTTCGTAGATGCCGTGGGCCGTGGCGTACAAGCGTGCCGAGGCAACTGGGGTTTCCACGTCGAACTCGTAGCGCAGCAGGGCGGCGGGGCGGGCTCCGGGCGTGCCGTCGGCCGGCCGGCCGGGAGTGATCCATTCGGCCTGCCAATCGTCGGGGCGCAGCAGTCCCGTCTCGAAGGATCCGGGGGCCGACCAGTCGCTCTCGCCGCGGTCGGTCCAGGTCTTGACCTGCCACTCGATGCGCTCGCTGGAGCGCAGCGGAGGTCCTGCGTAGGGGATCAGGAGGTTGTCGCCGGATGCGGTACGTCCGCTGTCCCACCCGTTGCTCGTACGGATCTGATAGGCGGTCTGTACGGCTGTGCCCGCGGGCAGGCGCCAGGACAGCCGGGGCCGTACGACACAGATGCCGACCGCTTCGTCGAGGTGCTCGACGCGCAGATGCGTGGGAGCGCCGGTCGTGATCATGAGAGGCCTTTCCCGTGATAGCGGAAGTCGCTGAAGTGGACGGTGCCGTGCTCGGCGAACATGCCCACCACCCGGCCGGTGAAGGGGGCAGCCGTCTCGACCGACCAGAACCGGCCGTCGAACTCGGCAAGCCGGGTCTCGGTCCCCGTCACGTCCACGGCGGTCAGCCGGATGAGGTCGCCGTTGGGCGACCACGGCGTCGTAGCCGGTGGCGGCGTGTCGGTCTCCAGCCGCAGCAGGACCGGCCCGCCGGCCAGCTCGGCTGCGCTCTTCTGGGTCAGGGTCGGCAGGCACGGTCGTGCCGTGACCCGGGTGCCGGTTCCGGACGGGGTTCGTTCGGCGATGAGGGCGATCGTGAAGTCCTCGCTGAAGCGCAGGCCGCGCCCGCCTGTGCCGTCGGCAGGGTCGATCGTGGTTTCGAAGAGGCTCTTCAGGTGGCGTTGGCGGCGGCCGATGAAATCAGGGCGGAAGGCATCGATGCCGCCGGAGGTGGCGCGGATCGTGAGGTGGCCTGGTCGTGCACCGCTGGACGCCACGTCTCCTGGGGTGCGGCCCACCGCCAGCCAGCCTGGATCTGTCAGGGCGCGGTCATCGGTGAAGCCGAAGTGCTCGTCCACCGGTTCGGGACGTGGTTGGAGGTCTACCGGTGCCGGTTGGGGCCAGCCGTCGGCCCATTCGACGGCCGTGACGTACGTCTCGCGGCCCAGCGGGAAGGCCGCGCCTGCTTGACGCGTTCCCAGCAGTACGAGCACGTCCGTCCCGTGCGGCCCGGGCACCAGATCGGCGTGTCCCGTGCACTGGACGGGGAGGTGCCGGCCGGAGGCGCTCAGGACGGGATCGTCCGGCGCGCCCTCGAACGGCCCCTCGATGGAACGCCCGCGGGCGACGCTCACGGAGTGACCGCTGCCGGTGCCGCCTTCGGCGATGAAGACGATGCCGTAGCGCGAGCTGAAGCCGGCGGCGCATTCGTAGTTGTCCAGCAGGGACCACAGGCAGTGGCCGCGCACGTCCGCGCCCTCCTCATCGGCAGGAAGGCGTGACGCGGCCGTCCGCCTCAACTTGCTGACGGGGATCGCCGGCTCCGGACGCCGGCCGGATCATCCCAGCGCCCGGGAGAGCGCCTTGATCACGGACTTTCCGCGGTCCCAGTCGCCCATGCGGTTCGTCAGGTAGGCGAACCCCACCTTCGCGTCGACATCGGCGAACGCGACCTGTCCGCCCGCACCGTCGTGTCCGAAGGAGCTCGGCGACAAGTACCATTGCCACTCCGAGGGCACCATGACGCCGGCGCCCCAGGACTGGTAGGGCGGCGGCTGGGGAAAGTAGCCAGGTCCTTTGCTGCGTGTTTCCCGCAACGCGTCCACGGTCTCGTCATTGATCAGGCGCACACCCTTCGTCGGCGCGACAGTGGCGGACCACATCTTGGCCAGTCCGTTCGCGGTCGCGATGCCGGACACGCCGGCGAATTCGGCCTGGTGGAAGCGCGGTTCGTTGAAGTTGTCGAGAGTGATCGCGCCCCCCAGAGTCAGCGCGCGATCCAGCCAGCGAAGCGTCTCGGGGTCGCCCTCCGGTGGAGCCGACAGTGTCCCCATCTCGACCATATGGGTCACCCTGGGCTCCTCCGACTCGGGAAGGCCGAGCCAGATGTCGGCGTCCAATGGCTTGGCGACGAGATCGTCGAGGCAGCGCCCGATCGACCGGCCGGTGGCGAGCGTGACCAGTTTGGCGGTGAGTGCCCCGTGAGTGACCGCGTGGTACTGGTGATGCTCGTTCGGAGGCCACAGCGGGGCCTGGGCGGCGAGCACGTCCGCCATCCGCAAGGGGTATATGGCCTCCTCCAGCGTGAGGTCGCGAAGCGGAGCCGACAGGCCTCCGCGGTGCGCGAGCGCGTCGCCGATCGTGACCTGGTCCTTGCCGTGTGCGCCGAATTCCGGCCACAGCTTGATGACCCGGGTGTCATACGAGGGCATCATGCCCCGCTCGACCAGCATCGCGATCAGCACTGACGCCATGCCCTTCGTACATGACCAGGCCACCGACAGTGTGTCGAAGGTGAACGGGCGCCCGGTGCGTACGTCCGCCATGCCGCCCCAGAGGTCGATGACCGGCGCTCCGTCGATCCACACGGACATCGCGGCTCCGCTGCGGCCGTCGTCGGCGATGGTCCGGAGGAAGGCGTCGGCCACGTTGCCGAAGCCGGGTGCTACCAGCGGCTCATGTCCGTTCACGGGTAAACCACCCCATTCTCACTGCATGGTTTTGGATTCAGTCGCCGTACGGTGGTCGCCCTGACCACCACCGTGCGGCGGTTCGCGAGCGTCCGGACCTGCCGACACGGTTGCGCGTGGGCGAGGAGGCCGCGAGTCCGTCCAGGTCGTAGGTCAATGTCCGCTAGCGGACCACGACGCGCACCCGGCCCAGATTCGGCACCGTCGCGAAGGGTGTCCTGGTGTCACCGTCTCGGTGGGCGGCGGCTCGCAGCCCTGGGAAGTAGGTGCCCGGCTGGGTATAGGTGAAGGTCATCTGCACGTCCATGCGCTCGCGGGGAGATCCGAAGGGACGTGCGGCGAATGTGCCGTCGCCCTTGAAGTCCCATCCGGTAGAGACGATCTTGCCTGTGCCGGGCGGGACCTGGATCGTGGCCTTGAAGGTGACCGGCTGGCCGGCGCGCACCTGGATGGAGGTGAGGCCGTTGGCGGTCAGGTTGACGACGGGTTGCAGACCTCGGCGATCCGCGGCTTTCGCCGGTACCTTGACCTGGCTGCCGGTTACCTCGTAGCGGGTGGACCGCGGGGGTGTCACGCCCTTCTCGGCCCAGGCACTCACGTCTCGCAGCGCCTGCTGCAGGATGCCTGTGCCGTCGATCAGGGCCGGTGTGCGGGGGCCGATGTGGTCGGCGTGATCGTTGTACCAGATCCGGAAGGTGTCGCGGGAACGCGCTCCCAGCGCCTGCTCGACCTGGTTGCCGTACCAGTCGGCGTCCCAGGGGAAGGCGTCGACGTCGAGGAGATTGCCGACCATGATCATCTTACCGGTGATCTTGCCGGTGTGCGTGCCGCCGCCGCTGACGCCCACAGACACGCGAGGGCCGACCTGGACGTCGCGCTGAGGGTGGATCGGCTGCCCGTCGGCGTCCCGGAACTGGTCCCAGGCGTAGAAGCCGGGCCGGGTCGGGACCTGGTGCCGGTGATACGCGGTGAGCGCGAGGGACCAGCGATTGTCGATGCGCAGCTTGGCGCCCTGGTCGATCGCGTTCAGTACCTCGGTGGTGTTCCCGCTGCCGAGGGTGAAGACCTTCGTGGCCGGGTCCAGTGCACCGGTGACCGGCCCGACCAGGGTCGAGCCGTCGTAGAGCGCGAAGTCCAGAGGGACCCGGCCCTGGCCGGCCGGCGCGTCGTCGAGGACCAGGCTCGCGGGCCTGTTCTGGGCGTCCCGGTTGACGCGGGTGATGGTGGCTGAGGTGTCGACCTTCTCCGCTCGGAACAGATCACCGAGCGGCGACTGCTCGGTGCCCAGGTAGCCGGGCTTGCTCCAGAAGTCGTCCGCGTACGTGGGGTCCATGGCGCGCACGGTGCCCGCGAAGCCGAGCAGTCCTTGAGGGTCGTGCAGACCCAGCAGGTAGGGGTAGTCCTCCCAGGCCCGTAGCGGGACGCCCATCCTCGTCACCTCGCGCAGCACCGTCCGCTGCGTGTCGGTGAGACCGGCGTACGGGTCGCCGGATCCACCCGGCCGCACCGCGTCCGCGATCTGTGCCGCCTTGTCCGTCAGGACCAGCCTGGCGAAGGCGCGTACGAAGAAGTTGTTCGGGATGGAGGTCGGCACACCGGGGATGAACGGCACCGCGCCGTCCCACACGCCCGTGGTGTTCTCCATGGCGCCCACGGTCTGGTACGAGCCGCCGCTGCCGCCGTAGATGTAGCCGTAGATCCTGCGCGCCCCCGACCCGTAGTAGCCGGCGGCCACCGTCTTGGCGAACTTGGCCGCCGCCGCGTCGGCCTGATAGCCGACGGTGCCGTTGATCTGCACGGTGTAGGCGCCGCTGGCCGCGCCGAAGGCGATGGAGTCGTCTGTGGCGTTCTCGTTCTGGAGCGGGTAGACGAGCTGGAAGAACCGGCCCTGCCACTGGCTCCTGGGCGGGAGGTAGACGTTGAACTTGACAGTGGTGCCCTCGAAATGGCCGGAGACCTTGTGGTGGGGCATCGGGCCGGTCAGGTCTGTCTCGGCATCGATGACCGGGCGGTTGTAGGTGGGGTCGACGCAGTCGGCGGTTACCCAGACCGGTTCGCCGGGCTGGGCGGGGGCGCACGGTTGCGACCGTGCCGCCGCGCTCGGCGCGGCCGTCACGGTGAGCAGGACCGCGATGCCGATGGCTGAGGGGAGGATCTGCATGGGTGCTCCAGGGGGTGGTTCGGTACGGCGGGCCGGACATCCCTGCCGTGCCGTCAGCACGGCTGACGGGGGCAGGCATTACCCTTCGAGCGACTCCTGCATCTTCTGCAGGACGCCGTCGACGGTGTCCTTGCCAAGCAAGATCGCCTGCATACCCTGTTGGGCCACCTCGTTCACCTTGGGATTGCCCCAGTCGGGAAGCTTGGTGGACTTGCCGCCGGCGACGGCCTCGTTGAACGAGGCCAGAACGGCCGGCGGTTGAAAGGCGTCGTTGGGGATCGCCGGGACGCTCATGTAAGCCTTGGAATACTCGTTGATGTGTCCGGGCTCGGCCAGCAGATTGAGGAAGGCCTTGGCCGCCGCGGGATTCTTCGCCTGGGCGTTGCCGGACAGGGTGAAGCCGGGCAAGGCCGGCATGTAGGTGTCAGCAGGGTTGTCGGTGGCCGGTATGGGCGCCATGACGAACTCGCTGCTCGGTGCGGCCTTCTGCATGGGGGTCAGTCCGGCGCCCACCTCGGCGACGGCCAGGGCCTTACCGGCCGCCACCTCGTCGCCGCCCTGTGACCTGGTTCGTCCCAGGGCCCCTTCGCCGAAACAACCGGCGTCGTACATCTGCTTGTACTTCTCCAGCACCTGCTTCCATGGAGAAGCCGCCAGGGTGGTCTTCCCGTCCCGGAGTTGCCGGGTGAAGTCGGGAGTCGGTCCGTACACCAGGGTCGAGGAGAGGACGAGATACATCATCTGAGGCCCTGCCGCGTCGTTGAAGCCCTGGGCGTAGGCGTAGACGCCGTGGTCCTTGGCGCTCTTGCAGAACTGAAGGACCTCGCTCCAGGTCTTGGGGACCTCGAGCTCCAGTTCCTTCAGCTTGGTCTGGTTGTAGATGCCGCCCAGTCCCTGGAGGGTCCCCGGGTAGGCGTACAGCTTGCCCTTGTCCGACAGGTCGTCCCGCCATAGTTGGGGAACGCTGGCGGCCCACGGTGAATCCGTCAGATCGAGCAGCTTGCCCTGGGAGCCCAGCAGTCCGACACCCATCGCCGCGGAACGTCCGGGGAGGGAGATGAACAGGTCGGGGGCCGTACCGGCCTGGAGCTGCGTCGAGATGACGCTCAGGACGTCGTCGCCAGAGTAACTGACGTCGACCTTCGTGCCTGGATACTTCTGTTCGAATGCCTTGACGACCGGAGTGAGGGCTTCCTTGAAGGTGGTGCTGTAGATCATGGTCAGGGTTCCGCTCACCGCGCCGCCGGAGGCGGTCGAAGCCGGAGCGGATCCCCCAGGCGGGGCGGTGGAACAGGCGGCGAGGGTGAGGGTGGCCAGCAGGAGGGAGCCCACTACCGGCGTGCGCATCTTCATCGGTTTCTCCAGGGGGTTGGTCAGTTCTTGCGAGGGTCAGCCCTTCAGGCCGCCGGCGAAGCCGTGGATCACGTAGCGCTGGAAGATCAGGTAGAACAGCAGGACCGGGAGCATCGAGATGATCAGACCGGCGAACACCATCGGCCAGTCGGTGGTGTACAGGCCTACGAACTGGTAGATCGCGACGGGAAGCGTCTCCTGGTGGCTTCCGATCAGATACAGCAGCGGGGTGAAGAAGTCGTTCCAGATTCCGACGGCGTTCAGGATGATCAGAGTGCCGAGGACCGGTCGCAGGAGCGGGACCACCACGTGGACGAAGGCGCGGACGTCTCCGCAGCCGTCGATCCGGGCCGCCTCTTCGTACTGGAGAGGCACGCTGCTTCTCAGGAACGTGGTCACCAGGAAGATCGCGAAGGGCATCTGCAGGCCGGTGTAGAGGATGACCAGCGACCACAGTGTCCCGAGCAGGTTCAGATCCCGCATCATCAGGTAGAGCGGAAGCAGTGCGACCTGGAACGGCAGAAGCAGGCCGATGAGGAACAGGTAGAAGGTGACGTTCGACAGCTTGGCCGTCGAGCGGGCCAAGGGATAGGCCGCCATCGTGGCGAAGATGACGATCGCGAGGCAGGAGATCGTGGTGACGACCGTGCTGTTGACCATCGCCGGGCCGAGACTGGATTGCGTCCACGCCGACGCCAGGTTGGCGCCCGTCGGCCGCGAGGTCGGCACGAACGCCGGCGACAAGTCGTCGGCCGGGCGGACCGCCAGGTTCACCAGGATGTAGATCGGCAGGACGAAGACCAACGCGCTGCCGTACGCGAAGACGTGATTGATCGTGCTGCTCAGCCGGCTCGTCTTCATGAGGTGCCCTTCTGCCGGCGCAGGATCGAGAACTGGACCAGGGAAAGGACGGCCACGATGAGGGCCAGGGCGACCGCCAGGGCTGTTGACGCGGCGTAGTCACCCTGCATGCTGAACAGCCGGTAGATCGTCGTGCTGATCGTTTCGGTCTGGCCGGCGGGACCGCCCTGGGTGGTGGAGTAGATCTGATCGAAGATCTTCAGCCCGCCGATGAGGCTCATCATCATGTTGATCATGAATGCCGGGGCGAGAAGCGGCCGGATGACGTACCAGAAGCGCCGCACCGCACCCGCCCCGTCGAGGGAGGCCGCCTCCAGGAGCTCGGCCGGCACACCCTGCAGGCCGGCGAGGTAGATGACCATCGACATGCCGACAAACTGCCAGCAGACCACCATGATCACGACGGTGAGCGCGGTGTTCGGCTGACCCAGCCAGTCTTGCTGGAGCCGGCCGAGCCCCAACGCATCGAGGAGGTCGTTCACGGCTCCGATGCCAGGCGGCGCGAAGAGGTACTTGAACAAATACCCACAGACCAGTGGTGACACGATGACCGGCGCGAAGATCAACGTTCGCAGCACGTTCCGGGCGAAGACGCGCGTGTTCAAGGTCAGTGCCAGCAAGAGGCCCAGCACGTTCTGGATGACCATCGTCGCGGCCGCGATGATCAGCGTGCGCACCAGGATCTCCGCGGATGCGCCTTCGAAGATGGATTCGTAGTTCCGCGTTCCGACGAAGCGCTGAGAGGTGGTGAACGCGCTCCAGTTGGTGAAGGACAGGTAGATGCCCTGCGCCGTCGGGAGCACGACCACGTAGAGGTAGAGCACCAGGCCGGGAATGACGAACCACCACAGGTTCCGTCCGACGGTGCGGCGCCGGCCAGGTGGGCGGGCTTCGGGCGCGCGGCGCCGCACCTCGTTGCTGAGGGCTGTCGCCATCGAATCCTCCAAGGGAAAGATCGGTCAGTAGGTGGCGCGGCCGCCGCTGATGTCGTAGACGGCTCCGGTGGAGAAGCTGAGCTTGTCCGAGGCCAGCCAGGAGATCAGTTCGGCGACTTCCTCGGGCCGGCCGACGCGGCCCATCGGGATGAGGCTGGTGATGTGGGCCAGCGCCTCAGGGCCGGTGGTGGCGTTCATCGGGGTCTCGATGACGGCCGGAGCTATGGCGTTGACCAGCACTCCGCTGGTGGCCAGCTCTTTGCCGAGGGATTTGGTCAGTGCGATGACGGCGGCCTTGGAGGCCGAGTACGGCGCCATGTTCGGGTTGCCGTCCTTGCCGGCCATGCTCGCGATGTTGACGATGCGGCCCCAGCCGCGCTCGCGCATGCCGGGGACGAAGGCGCGACAGGTGTTGAAGATGCCGTGCACGTTCACCTCGAACGTGCGCCGCCAGCCGTCCAGGGGGATCTCCCACAGCGGGACGTTGGGGCCGACGATCCCGGCTGAATTGACGAGGATGTCGACGGCTCCCACTTGGTCGGCGACGGCCTGGACGCCCACCGGGTCGGTGACGTCGCAAACGATGTCGGCCCCCGCGGCGATGTCGAGGGTGACGACCATGACGCCTTCGGCTTCCAGGCGGGCGGCGGTGGCCTTGCCCAGGCCGCTGGCACCACCGGTGACGAGGGCGGTTCTTGCGGGGGTCATGAGGTCCTTTCAGTGGGATTCGCGCGATACGTGGTCGCCGCTGGAGCCGACGAGGAAATCCAGGTCGGCGCCGGTGTTGGCCTGGCGGACGGTCTCGACGTAGAGGCGTTGCCAGCCGCGGCCCGGCCTGGCGAACGCCCGCACGGCGGCGGGTGCGGGTTCGCGTGCGGCCAGTTCCTCGTCGGGGATCTCGACGTCGAGCCGCCTCCCGGGGACGTCAAGGACGATCATGTCGCCGGTGCGCACCTTCGCCAGCGGGCCGCCGGCGGCGGCCTCGGGGGCGACGTGGAGCACGACGGTGCCGTAGGCCGTGCCGCTCATGCGGCCGTCGCAGATGCGCACCATGTCACGTACGCCCTGGGCCAGGAGCTTGGGCGGTAGCGGAAGGTTGGAGACCTCGGGCATGCCGGGGTAGCCCTTCGGGCCGCACCCGCGCAGGACGAGCACCGAGTCGGGGGTGACGTCGAGGTCAGGGTCGTCGAGACGGGCGTGCAGGTCCTCGACGGAGTCGAAGACGACGGCGGGGCCGCGGTGCTTGAGCAGGTGCGGTGAAGCGGCGGCCGGTTTGATGACGGCGCCGTCGGGGGCGAGGTTGCCGTACAGTACGGCGATCCCCGCATGGTCCTGCAGGGGTCTTGCACGGGGGCGGATGACCTCAGCGTCATAGATCCGCGCGTCGCCGAGTGAATCGACCAGCGGCCGGCCGGTGACGGTGATCGCCTTGGAGTCGAGGAGGTCGCGGATTTGGTGCAGCACCGCGTGCAGGCCCCCGGCCCGGTACAGGTCGTCCATCAGGAAGCGGCCGGCGGGCTGCAGGTCCACCAGCAGGGGAACTCCTGAGCCGGTGCGGTCGAAGTCGTCCTGGGCCAGGCCCACCCCGAGCCGGCCGGCGATGGCCAGCAGGTGGACGACGGCGTTGGTGGAGCCGCCGAGCGCGGCCAGGGCGACGATGGCGTTCAAGAACGAGCTGCGGGTCATGACCTGGCTCGGCCGGCGATCCTGCTTGACCAGGTCCACGGCGAGCCCGCCGGTCTCGTGGGCGCCCTGCAGCAGGCGGCTGTCGGCGGCCGGGATGCCGGCCAGACCGGGCAGGGTCATGCCGAGGACCTCGGCGAGCAGGCCCATGGTGGAGGCGGTGCCCATCGTGTTGCAGTGACCCTTGCTGCGGACCATCGACGACTCCGAGCGCAGGAACTCCGCTTCGGTCAGCGTCCCGGCGCGGACCTCTTCGCTCAGCGCCCATACATCGGTGCCGCAGCCCAGCGGCGACCCGCGGAAGTGACCGGTGAGCATCGGACCGCCGGGCACGACGACCGCCGGCAAGTCCACCGAGGCGGCGGCCATGAGCAGGGCGGGGATGGTCTTGTCGCAGCCGCCGAGCAGCACCACACCGTCGATGGGATTGGCGCGCAACATCTCCTCGGTGGCCATCGCCGCCATGTTCCGCCACAGCATCGCCGTGGGCCGGACCTGGGTCTCGCCGAGCGAGACCACCGGCAGGTTCAGCGGGATGCCACCCGCCTCCCACACTCCCCGCTTGACGTGCTCGGCGACCTCGTCCAGGTGCATGTTGCACGGGGTGAGGTCGGAGGCGGTGTTGGCGATAGCGATGTGCGGCCGGCCGTCGAAGGCGCCCGCGGGCAGCCCGCGCCGCATCCATGCCCGGTGAATGTAGGCGTTGCGATCGGTACCGGCGTACCACTGGGAGCTTCGGTGCATAGCGACCACACCAACGTTCTATTCCAATAATTGGAACTTAAATCGATTTTTCGGAACTTGCGGCGAGATTAGTCCATGCCTCACCTCGCGGGGAAGAGGCGATTGAGGAGAACTTTCGTTTTTTGGAACGATGGCCTAACGTTCGGAATATGCCGAAGTTGGTGAGACCGGCCGACGCGGTCAGCGCCGCCGACCAGAAGCTCGTGGGCTCCGATCGGGTGCTTGCGGTGCTGGCCGAACTGGCCCGCCATCCCGACGGGATCGGGCTGGAGGAGATGGCGCGGGCGGTGGCCAGCCCCAAGCCGACCGCCCATCGGGCGCTCGCTTCGCTGCGCCGGGCCGGGTTCGCCACGCAGAACGGTCACGGGCGGTACGTGCTGGGCGATGAGTTCCTGCGCCTAGCCTTCGCCCACCATGAGGCGCGGCCCGACCACGTCCGCGTCACCCCGATCCTGCAGGCGTTGTGCGACCGCTACGGCGAGACCGTGCACTACGCGGTGCTCGAGGGCACCTCTGTCGTTTACCGCTCCAAGCTCGACCCGCCCGCCGGTGCGGTACGGCTGACGTCGGTGGTCGGCGGCCGGAACCCGGCGCATTGCACCGGCGTCGGGAAGGTGCTGCTCGCCCACGCCCTCCCAGACGAGACCGCCGTACGGGTTTGGGTGGGCGATCGGACGCTGGAACAACCGACCGAGCGCTCGATCGGTACGGTGGAGGAGTTACACGCCGCTCTGGAACGGATCCGTGCCCTGGGCTACGCCATCGACGACCAGGAGAACGAGCGGGGTGTCAACTGCATCGCGGTCCCTGCCTACTTGACCTCGCCCACGGTGCCGAGCGGTGCGATCAGTATCAGCGGCCTGACCTACCGCACCCCGCTGGACAAGCTTGTCAGCGACCTGCCCGCCATCCGCGCCATCGTCGCAGGTGAAAACCTCGCATGATCATCACCGCGACCCCGGCTTCGGGCGAGGTGTACGCCCTGGGCGAGGGCCCGGTCTGGGATCCCGTACGGGAGCGCCTGCTCTGGGTCGACATCGTCGCCGGCAGAGTGCATGAGGGGATGCTCGACGAGGGCAAGGTCACGGCCACCGTACGTCATGCCGTGGATACCACCGTGGGCGCTGTCGCCGTCTCTGCCGACGGCGATCTGATCGTGGCCGGGCAGGCCGCCCTCATCCGCCTCGGCGCCGACGGCAGCCGCGTGGAACTGGCCCGGTGCTGCCCGCCGACGTACCCAGCAGACTCAACGACGGTGGGGTGGATCCGGCCGGACGCTTCCTGGTCGGCAGCCTGGCTCAGGACGACTGCCACGGCCGGGAAGTGCTCGCCCGCCTGGACTCGACCGGCGTGACTTTCCTCGACACCGACCTGGTGCTCTCCAACGGCCTGGCCTGGACCGGCGACCGCCTCTACAACGTCGACACCGTCCCCGGCACGATCTGGTACGCGACTACGACCCGGACACCGGTGACACCGGTCCACGCCGAGAGGCGTTCAGGGTGACCGACGGGAAACCCGACGGCATGTGCGCCGACGCCGACGGCAACCTGTGGATCGCCAACTGGGGACGTGGCCGTGTCGAATGCCGCACGCCGGTCGGCGACCTCCTGCACACCGTCGAAACCGGCGCCAGACATACCTCCAGCGTCTGCTTCGCCGGGCCCGACCTCGACACCCTCGTCATCACCACCTCCACCCAGCACCTGCCCGAGGCCGCCCCCGACGACGGCCGCCTGTTCACTGCGAAGGCCGGCGTCCGCGGCCTGCCCACCTCTTACTGGTCTACGGAGAACCTCCCTTGTATCTGATGCGTATCGGCGCGCCCGGCGCCGAGAAGCCCGTCGTCCGCATCGACGACACTCACTACATCGACGTCTCTGACGTCACCCCGGACTTCGACGAGCGCTTCTTCGCCGCCGGCGGCCCCGCTCTGCTCACCGTTCCGCTCCTACTGGCAGGCCAAACTGATGTAACGGAGCTGGATCTCGCAGTGGGGGCGGTGGGTCGCGAACGCGTCGAAGAGGGGCGGAGCTCGGCGGTGTGGGTGCTGAGCATACCCAGCCGCAGCGCCTCGTCCTTGTTCTGTGCCTCGCGTTTGGCTCGCTCCACGCTCTCGCCGAGCGCGTGGTAGATCGGCCGCAGGTCGTCACGCAGGCGTACTCCCGCGGGCGTCAGCAGGACACTGCGGTTGTTGCGGACGAACAGCTGGGTGCCGATCTGCCGCTCCTGCTTCTTGATCGCCTGGGTGATCCGGGCGGGGGAGACATGCAGGCGCTCGGCGGTGCGCCCGAAGTGCAGCTCTTCGGCCAGCGTCAGGAAGATCTCGATGTCCCGCAGTTCCACGCTTGACCTGCCACGATAAGTCTCCGCCTCATGTGATCGTGCGGCATTCGTCGTTGTTGTGGTGAACCGCCGTACTCGATCCTCGAGGCCGGAAGGGCGGCGGCCAGGCCCATCCCGTCAGGGCCGGACAGCCGCTCCTCGGGCGGCGTCAGCATGATCGGGACGTCGCTGAGCTCCCGCGTGTCCTGCCCGACGTTAAGTCTGCGGTTAACGCAGCGTTGCAAGATCCGGCATTGCCCGGGCCTGGCCATACCCGCAACCCTGATCCAGGACGAATCACCACATTTGGGGAAACCGTGCCGCGCAACCGAGGAGCCCTCGACCTGAGGCCGGCCCTCGCGCTCGCCGTTGACCGTGTCAGCGGCGGCGTCAGGACGGCAACGGCCCGGTGTCAGAGCGATCGGCGATTGTGGATTCCACGAACGGCTCAGCGATTGCGGCCTCGGAGCTGGGAACCGGGCCGCGCCGAACTCACCCCCGACCCTCGTGCGCAGTGCCGGGACGGCTCTCGCAAGAGAGAACACTGCTGGTAAGGAGATTCATGATGGAAAGAAGCAACAGCGGCTTCTCTGAAGCGGGGCTGCGCAGGTTGCGTGAGGTGCTGGCGCGGCATGTCGAGTCCGGGAAGATCCCCGGGCTGGTCGCCCTGGTCGGCCGGGGCGAGGAGACGCACGTCGAGACGATCGGGACGATGCGTCATGACGGTGGCGCGCCGATGCGGCGGGACACGATCTTCCGGATGGCCTCGACGACCAAGCCGGTGGCGATGGCGGCGGCGATGGTGTTGCTGGATGAGTGCCGGTTGCGGCTGGATGACGTGGTGGATCCGTGGCTGCCCGAACTCGCCGACCGGCAGGTGCTGAAGCGGGTCGACGGCCCGCTGGAGGACACCGTGCCGGCTCGGCGGCCGATCACCGTGCGGGACCTGGTGACCTCCACGTTCGGGCTCGGCATGGACATGACGGCGCTGGGCGCCCCGATCATGGGGGCGCTCTTCGAGCAGGGGCTCACGCCTGATCTGCCGGAGCCGATGCCCGGGCCGGATGAGTGGATGCGCCGCCTGGGCACGTTGCCGTTGATGTACCAGCCCGGGGAGCGCTGGCAGTACCAGATCAGCCATGATGTGCTCGCCGTGCTGGTGGCCCGGGTGACGGGTCAGTCGTTGGAGGGGTTCCTGCGCGAGCGCGTCTTCGATCCGCTGGGCATGACCGACACCGCCTTCCACGTGCCCGACGACAAGATCGACCGGTTGCCGACCCTGTACGCGCCCGACCCGCAGAGCGGCGAGTTCCTGGTGTGGGACGAGGCCAAGGGGGGACGGTGGAGCCGGCCTCCGGCGTTCCAGGGCGGCGGTGGCGGGCTGGTCTCCACCGCCGACGACTACCACGCCTACTTCCGGATGCTGCTCAACGGCGGCATGCACGGGACCCAGCGGATCCTGTCGCGGCCCGCCGTCGAGCTGATGACCACCAACCGGCTCACGCCCGAGCAGAACGCCGCCCGCAACGCCATGGCCCGCGACAACGTCCACCTGTCCTTCGGCCAGGGCCAGCACGGCGGCTGGGGCTTCGGGATGGCGGTACGCACCTACCGCGGCGACTACGCCTCCATCGGCCAGTTCGGCTGGGACGGCGGAGCCGGCACCTCCACCTACGCCGACCCCGGCAGGCAACTCGTCGGCATCCTGCTCACCCAGGTCGGGATGACCGTCCCGAACTCGGCGCGGCTCATCCACGACTTCTGGACCACCCTCTACCAGGCCATCGACGACTGACACCGAGCCCGCGCCCCGGCAGAGGCGCCCTCGACCCGCGGCACCCAGCCGGACCGCCGACGCTTCCCCGCGGTGGACACCGGGTGGATGACGAGCCGCTGCCCGATGGCACCACAGGGTCCTCCACACAAACGATTCTGCACACCGTGCTGAACCAGCCGGCCCGCTACCTGCGGAAATAGGAGTAGCAAAAATGCGCATGCCGTTGCCGACGAAAGACTATGAGGAGACCGGCCAGTGATGGACGCAGACGTGATCATCGTGGGCGCAGGCCCGACCGGTCTCATGCTGGCCGCCGAACTGCGCCTGGCCGGCGTGCGACCGCTGGTGCTGGAGCGGCAGCCCAAGCCCCGAGACACCCCGAAGGCAGGTGGTCTCGGCGGGCAGATCCTGGAGCTGCTGCGCCACCGAGGCTTGCTGGAACGCTTCGAAGCAGCCTGCACCGGCCCTGTGCCGGCACCCCGGTTCCCGTTCGGCGGAGTGCATCTGGACTTCACCCAGCTGGCGGATCCCCCGTTGCACGCCCTGCCGCTCCCGCAGCAGCTGCTTGAGCGGCTGCTCGACGAACGCGCCGCCGAACTCGACGCCGACATTCGCCGCGGTCACGAGGTGACCGGGGTGAGCCAGGACGATGCCGCGGTGAGCGTGGAGGTGCGGGACCCGGACGGGCCGTACCGGATCACCGCCCGCTACCTCGTGGGGTGCGACGGTGCGCGCAGCCGCGTCCGTGACTGGGCCGGCATCGGCTTCCCTGGCATCACCTATCCGGAGGTCAACCGGCTGGCCCAGGTCACCTTGCCCGAGACGGTGACCGTGCTCGGCAACGGCGACCTCGACGTCCCCGGCTTCGGAACGATCCGCGCGGGATTCACCCGGACCGGCGACGGACTTTTCGGCGTCGGCTCCTCGCCCGGCTCCCAGGAGGTCTCGCTCTACACCATCGAGGACGAGAGCACCGAATACGACGACGACGTACCGATGACCGTGTCCGAGCTTCAGGACAGCGTCCGCCGCGTGCTCGGCGCGGAGCTGCCGGTGGAGAAGGCGAGCCGGCTGTCGCGGTTCACCTTCAAGGCGCGTCAGGCCGAGCGCTACCGTGACGGGCGGATCCTGCTGGCCGGTGATGCGGCGCACCTGTTCCCCGCCACCGGGGTGGCGCTGAACGCCGGCATGCTGGATGCGGTCAACCTGGCCTGGAAGCTGGCCGCCGACCTGCACGGCCGGGCGCCGGCCGGCCTGCTGGAGACCTACCACGGCGAACGCCGTCTGGCCGGCGCCCGTACCATGCTGCACGCCCGGGCCCAGGTGGCCCTGCGGCGCGGGCACGACGCGGCCGCCGAAGCGCTGCGGGAGGTCTTCTCCGAACTGCTCGCCGACGAGCAGCCGCTGCGGCGCATGGGAGCGCTGGTCGCCGGCTCCGACATCCGCTACCCGATGCCCGGCTCCGACCGGCACGAGCTGGTCGGCGCCTTCGTACCTGACCTCACCTTGCACTCCGAGCTGGGCATGACCAGCGTCGCGGACCTCATGCACGCCGCACGGCCCGTCCTGCTCGACCTGGCCGAGCGCGAGGATCTACGCGAGGTCGCCCGGGCGTGGGAGGATCGCGTCGACTACCGCACCGCCAAGACCGGCGACCGGCCGGCCGATGCCCTGCTGATCCGTCCGGACGCCCACATCGCCTGGGCCGCGGCCATCGACGAGCCGGCCGAGAGCGCCGCGCCCGCGCTGCGCGAAGCGCTTTGCGGCTGGTTCGGCTCCGCCTGAGCCACGATCGCGCCGATCGGCGCGAAGGCGCCGCGGTGTGCGCGG
>NZ_JBIEIS010000043.1:0-54484 GCF_043496855.1 Nonomuraea sp. JJY05 | reverse complement strand
CCCCCCCCCCCCCCCCCCCCACGACCGGGCCGCCCCGATCGGCCGCGGCCGATCATGAGGCGAGGCGGACCGGCCCCGCCCCTCGCACAGAGCCCGCGGACCTCTCTTCCAGGAAGGAAACGATTCTTGACACCCTTGGTCCCCGCCGACCCGACCGTGGTGCACCCCATGCCCGACCAGCCCCGGGTGGTGCTGCTGAAGCCGCTGGTCACCTCGCCGCTGATCGAAGTGGGGGACTTCTCCTATTACGACGATCCGGATGATCCGGCCGCGTTCGAGACACGCAACGTGCTGTACCACTACGGGCCTGAAAAGCTGATCATCGGGAAGTTCTGCGCGCTGGGCGAGGGCGTGCGGTTCATCATGAACGGCGCCAACCACCGCATGGACGGCCCCTCGACGTTCCCTTTTCCGATCATGGGCGGTTCCTGGGCCGAACACTTCGACCTCGTCGCCGGCCTGCCCGGACGGGGTGACACCGTGGTCGGCCACGACGTCTGGCTCGGCTACCGGTCCATGGTGATGCCCGGCGTCCGCATCGGGCACGGAGCGATCATCGCCAGCGGCTCCGTCGTCGTCGACGACGTGCCCGACTACGGCATCGTCGGCGGCAACCCGGCGCGGCTCATCCGCCGCCGCCACAGCGACGACGGCATCAACCGCCTCCTCGCCCTGGCCTGGTGGGACTGGCCGCTCCAGCACATCACCGGCCACATCCGCACGATCATGTCCGGCAGCATCGACGACCTGGAGAACGCGGCGCCCGCTCCGGCATGGAGCCGTCATGAGTAACCCGCGCTCAGAGCGCACCGTCAAGGCGACGTTCGAGATCGTCGCGTTCGACGAGAGCGTGTATGACGAGCACGCCGAGGGGCCCAAGCTGACCCGGGTCACGATCCGAAAGCGCTACCAGGGCGTGATCGACGGAACGGGTGTGGCCGAGGTGCTCACGGCCCAGGGCGGCGCCGGCGGCGGCTACGTCGCCTCGGAGCGGATCGAAGGCACGCTCGACGGCCGCCGGGGCACCTTCGTCATCCAGCACTGGGGGCTGGCCGACGGAGCCGAGCAGAGCAGCGAAGGAAGCATCGTCCCGAACTCCGGGACGGGAGAACTCACCGGGATCGCCGGTCGCGCGATGGAGCGCGAGTTCCAGGTGCTCACGCTGGTCTACACGTGCTGAGATCACCGGAGCCGAACCTCGGCTCGCGGGTCCGCCGCCACGAAAACTTGAACAAGGACGTTCGCGGCCGGGGCGTGCCATGGTGGTCCGGCTGGCCGAGTCCCTGGCTCTGTCGCTGCGGGAACGCAATGAGCTCCTGCTCGCCGCAGGCTACGCGCCGATCTATGCCGAGTCGAGCCTCGACGCCCCCGAACTCAGCCCAGTGCGCGAAGCGGTGGAACGCATTCTCGACGGGCACCTGCCGTACCCCGCTCTCGTGGTCCGGCCGTACGGCGAATTGGTCGCCGCCAATGCGGCGTTCGACGTTCTCGCCGAGGGCGCCGCGCCCGCGTTGCTCAAGTCCCCGGTCAACGTGCTGCGCCTGGCCCTGCATCCCGACGGGATGGCCCGCCGGGTCGAGAACCTGGCCGAGTGGGGTCGCCACATCACCGCCAGCCTACGCAACCAGCTGCGGCAGAGTCCGGATCCGGGCCTGGAGGAGTTCATCGCCGAGCTGGACGGTTACCTTCCCGACATGGATCCACCGCCTGAGCACCTCGGCTTCGCCGTACCGCTGCGGTTGCGAGTGCCGGAAGGTGAACTGCGCCTCATCACCACGCTGACAACGTTCGCGACCGCCGTCGATGTCACGCTGTCTGAGCTGCGCCTCGAAGCGTTCCTACCCGCCGACGAGACCACGGCGACGATCCTCAGACAGTGGGGATGACCACATCAACCAGGCCATCCTCATTCACCCGAACGTCACCTGAGATCCGCACGTATCCGAGCAGGTCACGGGCGTGTCTCCATCACTGGGCGACTATGTGTAGCCAGGCAGTCCTCAATCCGGCATGCCGGATAGATCACACCGTTGTCGTGCACACCCTCGACCTTCGCCCGTAGTCGTCGCACGTCGCCGTGCGCGACTACGACGGCTGCCGAGGAGGGCCGCTGTCTTGGGGCTGTACGCGATGCGGCGGCCGATCTGCGCACGAACCCGCCATAAGATCTTGAGACCTCGGCAGCCCTGCCCTCGCTGCTGCAGGTGCTCCCGGGAAGGAGACCCGCCATGCCCGTGACCTGCCGGGTGGCCATTGTGCGGATCGGCATCCCCCCGCTCACCATCAGGCGTGTGGCCGCAGGGCTCGCCGTACTGGCTCTGCTGTCCACCGCCTGCGGGAGCGGCACGCCCGCTGCCGCCGCTCCCACGTCGTTCACCTCGCCAGGGACGCTGCCGGCCCCGCGGCTGTCGCCGATCTTCGCCGACCCGGAGGCCTGCCCTGGACCACCGCGCAAGGAGCTTGAGATCAGGCCTGCCGCCGTGCCGTCCGGCTGGGAGGTGCTCTGGACGGAGGGCAGGCAGGGGACGGCACTGATCGACGCGACCGCGACGGCGGACGGGACGATCTGGGCTGCGCACGCGGACACGACCGGGCAGCACGTGCCTTGGCGCTGGAACGGCTCGAGCTGGACCCCCGTCAAGCTGCCCGACAATCTTTCCGAGGTCCAGACCGTGGCCGCCGAGTCGAAGGACCGCGCCTGGGTGTTCGGCAAGCGGGGTGACGACGGTTATGCGGCGAGCTACGAGGCAGGGCGGTGGCGGGTCGAGACCGTCCCCGGGCAGGGCGGCTGGCCGTCCTTCTCCTCCAGCGGCCCGTGGGTGGCCAACCACGAGCTCACCCAGCGGTGGAACAGCGGTGCCTGGCAGGCGGGCAACCTCTCCTTCCAGGTCCAGGCGCTGGCGAGCTTCGGTGCCGAGACCTGGGTGGTCGGCGCATTCGCCGCGGCCCGCTGGGAGGGCGGCGGGTGGCAGCGGATCGGCATGCCGTCGTTGAAGGTGCCGGAGGACGCCGACGTCCGGTGGGACGACGTGGCGGTCCTCGGCAACCGTCACGCCTGGGTGTTCGGCCGAGCTTCCTGGGAGGAGGCGGGCCCGATCAGGGACGACAACGAGCCATGGATCGTGAACCGGTCGTTCGGGTTGCGGTTCGCGGAGGGGACCTGGCAGTGCGTCTGGGACCTCGGCACTCTGGAGGCCGAGCCGGACGGCAAGGGCGGGATGTGGCTGGTGGCCGCCGGCGATGAGCTGTGGCATCTGTCCGGCGGCGGCCGCTGGACCAGGCAGCGTATGCCGGTCCCGAGCGGCTGGTCTGCCTCGGTGAACAAGCTGGCCCTGCGGCCGGGGACCACCGAGGTGTACGCCGTGGGCTCGGCCGGGCCGAAGGACCCCTCCGCGAATGTCCTGAATGGGACCCCGGCGAAGGGGAACGCGATGATGTGGCGGTTCAGCGGAGTCAGGTGAGGGCCGGTCGCAGACGTGTGCTCCTTCACCAAGCGGATGCGTGGTGTCCGCGCATGGGTCAGGCGGACCGCTGAGCGACGCGGGTTGGTGGTGTCACAGCCCTGGCCGGCGCTGTTTCCGGCGGCGATGCGTAAGGCGG
Source organism: Nonomuraea sp. JJY05 (assembly GCF_043496855.1). Taxonomy (NCBI): domain Bacteria; kingdom Bacillati; phylum Actinomycetota; class Actinomycetes; order Streptosporangiales; family Streptosporangiaceae; genus Nonomuraea; species Nonomuraea sp. JJY05. Next base: position 50,884 of record NZ_JBIEIS010000043.1, on the reverse strand, counting down.
CGTGAACAGCAGCTGTTCTTTGCGGCCCACGCTCGGATGCGCCAGTTCTTGTGCGCCGACCGGTCGATGCGGTCCAACGTGGCCTTCAGGCTCGCTTACTGCTCGGCCACCTCAGGCTCCCCGGAGGTGGGGCCTGGCGCCAGCGCCCCGAGTTCCAGCTCGAGCAGCAAGCGGTGCGTCGGGTTGTCCAGCGCGATGCCGAACAGCTCCTGCGCACGCCTGATCCGCTTGCGGACGGTGTTCTCGTGCAGCGTCAACTCCGCGCCGGCGGCTCGAACGTCTCCGAAATGCCGGAGATAGGACAGGAGTGTCGCCCGGTAGGCGGTGCCGTGCGCGGAATCGTGCGCGATGATGCTGCGGCCGGAGCCCGTCCGCAGCATCGGATCGCTCCGTACGGCGTGCAAGAGCCGTTGCTGGACGATCTCGGCGTGGAGGTCCCGTGCCGCGTAGCTGCCCGGCCGGGCGCCCGCGTCTCGCAGGTGGCTGATGGCGCGGTCGAGGTCGTCGCGCGCCTGGCGGAGCCCGTGGGGGTCCTCGACGGGCTCGCTGCGGACGATCAGCAGGTTCGCGTGCAGCAGCCGGGTCGCCCGCTGATGGAAGTGGGCGGCCAGGGTGGAGACGGTGACCGAGCCGCGTGGTGCGGCCTCGAGCAGCACGTACAACCGGTCCTTGGCCATGCTGATGGTCGGCTCGTGGCCGAGGGAGCGGGCGTCGAGTTCGAGCAGGCCGACCGCGCGCAGCAGGCTCGCCCGGTGATCGGCCGGTTGATCGGCCCGATGATCGGCCCGGTGATCGGCCCGGTGATCGGCCCGCTGGTGGGCGTCAAGCCGCCGGCCTGGTGTTCGGGCCGCTCTTCCTGGCCCCGGTGAACGAGCGGGCCCCCGGCCTGGCCACGCTCGTCTCGCTGGCCACGATCGGCATCAGTTTCCTGTTCCGGCCGCTCGGCGCGATCATCGCCGGCCGCTACGGCGACCGGCTGGGCCGCAAGCGCATGCTCGTGCTGACCCTGCTCCTCATGGGCGCCGCCACCACCCTCATCGGCCTGCTGCCCACCTACGGATCGATCGGCGTGGCCGCGCCCGTCGCCCTCGTCCTCCTGCGCATCCTTCAGGGCTTCTCCGCGGGCGGCGAATGGGGCGGCGCCGCCCTGCTGTCGGTGGAGCACGCGCCACGCGAGCGCCGCGGATGGTGGGGCGCCTTCCCCCAGATCGGCGTGCCGATCGGCCTCGTCCTGGCGACCGGCGTCCTGTGGATCATGAGTACGGTGACCACGCCGGAGCAGTTCCAGGCGTGGGGCTGGCGGGTGCCGTTCCTGCTCTCCCTGACCCTGATCGTCATCGGCTACCTCGTGCGGCGGGCCGTCGAGGAGAGCCCCGTGTTCAAGGAGCTGCAGCAGCGCACCAAGACGTCCTCCGCGCCGCTGCGCGACCTGTTCCGCGGCAACAGCAAGAACGTGCTGCTCGCCGCGCTGATCTTCGTGGCCAACAACGCCGCCGGATACCTTCTCATCGCCTACTTCATCAGCTACGGCACCACCACGCTGGGCCTGTCCCGGCCGTCCGTCCTGCTCGCCACCGTCGCCGGGTCGGTGGGCTGGCTGGTCTTCACCCTGTACGGCGGGGCGCTGTCGGACCGGATCGGCCGGGTCCGCACCTTCCAGATCGGCTACGCGCTGGTGTTCGTCTGGATGATTCCGCTCTTCCTGCTGATGGAGACCCGCAGCATCTGGCTCTTCGCGGCGGCGATCATCGTCTTGACCATCGGCCTGGGCCTGTCGTACGGGCCCATGTCGGCCATGTACGCCGAGGTGTTCCCCGCCTCGGTGCGCTACTCCGGCGTCGCGATCGGCTACGCGCTCGGCGCCATCCTGGGCGGCGCCTTCGCACCCACGATCGCCCAGGCGCTGGTGCAGAGCACGGGCTCAGCCCTGTCCGTCGGCGCCTACATCATGGTGCTCTGCGTGATCTCCCTGGCCGCCGTCACGGCGGTCAAGGAACCCAAGGGCGCCGATCTGGGGCTGGCCCAGCAGCCGATCGCCTGACAGCGGGTCGGCTACGCTGCCGTTGAATGGTTATGAACTCCGCGAAGGGGGACGAACGGGTGCACGGGACTGTTACCGCCGTCAGCAGCAGCGGCGAGCATTCCTTCAGCAAGCCGAACCGAGACAGCATCACCCTGCTGGCCGGACTAGGGGTGGAGGGCGACGCGCACGCGGGCGTGACGGTCAAGCACCGCTCCCGGGTCGCCCAGGACCCCACCCAGCCGAACCTGCGCCAGGTCCACCTCATCCACCAGGAGCTCTTCGCCGAGGTGGGACAGGCGGGCTTCACGGTCAGGCCCGGCGAGCTCGGCGAGAACATCACCACCCAGGGCGTCGACCTGCTCGGGCTGCCGGTCGGCACGCTCCTGCGCATCGGTGCGGAGGCCGTCGTGGAGGTCACCGGGCTGCGCAACCCGTGCGTGCAGATCGACGGCTTCCAGAACGGCCTGCTCAAGCAGGTCGTCGGCCGCGACGGGGCCGGTAACCTGGTGCGCCGGGCCGGCGTCATGAGCGTCGTCACGACCGGCGGCGTCGTCCGCCCCGGCGACGTGATCAGGGTGGAGCTCCCCGCCGGGCCGCACCGCCCCCTCGACCGGGTCTGACCGGCCAGCGGCCGCTCCGGATAGGGTGGTCGGCATGATCGACTCGACATCGGCCTTCCGGACATTGCTGGATGACGGGGACGGATGGCTCCCCGTCACCGGCGGCGAGTCCGGGGCCGGTGTCTTCCGCTCCGATGACGGCGCCCGATACGCCAAGTGCGTCCCCGCCGGTTCCGTGACCTCGCTGGAGGAGGAGCGGGACCGCGCCGAGTGGCTGGGCACGCAGGGCGTCCCGGGGCCGCGCGTCCTCGACTGGCGCGTCACCGCTGCCGGCGCCTGCCTGGTGACCAGCGCCGTCGCGGGCGTCCCCGCCGATCGGCTCCCGGCCGCCGAGCTGCGGGCGGCGTGGGAGAAGATCGCCGATGCCGTACGCCGGCTGCACGACCTGCCCGCCGCCGGGTGCCCGTTCGCGCGGGATCTCACCCGGATGTTCGGCGTGGCCGCCGACGTCGTCGCGAGGGGCGCGGTCAACCCCGAGTTCCTCCCGGAGGAACAGCGGCACACGCCCGCCGGCGAACTGCTCGCCCGACTCGAGCCCCAGCGGGAGCGCCGCCTCGCGCAGGAGGCCGCCGAGACGGTCGTCTGCCACGGAGACCTGTGCCTGCCCAACATCATCCTCGACCCGCAGACCCTGGAGGTGGCGGGCTTCATCGACCTCGGCCGCCTCGGCCGGGCCGACCCGTACGCCGACATCGCGCTCCTGCTCGCCAACGCGCGAGAGAGCTGGCCCGACGAGCGGCAGGCGACCTGGGCGGACGAACGGTTCGCCGAGCGGTACGGCATCCTCCTCGACCGTGACCGCGAGCGGTTCTACCTCCACCTCGACCCCCTCACCTGGGGTTAGCGCCGCGCGCGGCCGTCCCCTGGCGTCAGGGGCGGTTCGGACGGGAGGCGGGCGCGAACTGCGCGGTGACGCACAGGCCGCCTTCGGGGCGTGGGACGGCGGTGAGGCCGGCGTGGTGCGCTCGGGCGACGGCGTGGACGATGGCGAGGCCGAGGCCGAGGCCGTAGCCGTCGCGGCCGTGCCGTTCGGCCGCCAGTTTCTGGAAGGGCTGAAAGAGGCGCTGGATCTGGTCGCCGGGGATGACCGGCCCGCTGTTGGTGACGGTGAGGGTCACCTGGGTGCCGGAGGTCCGAGTGGTGATCTTCACGTGCCCGTCCGGGTGGTTGTGGCGGATGGCGTTGTCGATGAGGTTGGCGATGAGGCTTTCGATCAGTTTCGGGTCTCCGGCCGTCACCGCGGGCCCGAGGTGTGCGGCGAGGTCGATGCCCGCCCGCGTCGCCTGGTCGCGGCGGGAGGCGAGCATTTCTTCGGCGACGTGGGCGAGGTCGAGGGTGTCCCGGCGGGTGACGCCCCGCTCGCTGGTGGCCAGGGCGAGCAGTGCTTGGACGAGCCGCTCCTGGTGTTCGCCGAGCACGAGGGCCTCCTGGCAGGCCGAGCGCAGGGCGTCGGTGTCGGCATCGGGGTCGGCCAGGGCGACTTCGAGGAGCGTACGCAGGCCGGCCAGGGGGGTGCGCAGCTCGTGGGAGGCGTTGGCGACGAAGTGGCGCTGGGCGTCGAAGGAGGCTTGCAGGCGGGCGAACAGGTCGTCGAGGGTGTGGCCGAGTTCGGTCAGCTCGTCCGCGGGCTCGCCGAGGTCGAGGCGCCGGTGGAGGTCTCCGGCGGAGATGATTTTGGCGGTGGCGGTGATGGCGCGCAGCGGGTGCAGGAACCGGCCGGCGACGTACCAGCCGGCAGCCAGGGCGAGGGGGATCAGCAGGACCAGGGCGACGGCGGATCCCGTGAGGAGCTGGGGCAGGCTGATCCCCGCCCCGGTGCCGGTGGTCACGCTCGACGGGGTGCGGTCTACGGGGGTGGCCGCGTCGACGGTGGCGAGCCCGACGTCGACGAAGACCAGCACGAAGACGCCCGCGGCGTAGATGCCCGCGGCGTAGGCGAGTGCGAGCCGCGTCTGCAGGGATCTTCTGGCGAGCCGCCGGCTGGTCATGACGGTCCGAGGCGGTAGCCGCCTTCGCGGATGGTCTCGATCACGGGCGGGTCGCCGAGCTTGGCCCGCAGGCGGTGCATGGCGTGCTTGACGGCGCTGCTGAAGGGGTCGGCGGCCTCGTCCCAGACGCGCTCGAGCAGTTCTTCGGCGGAGATGACCCGGCCGGGTACGGCGAGCAGGCATTCGAGCAGGGCGAACTCCCGGGGGCTCAGCTCCAGGCGCCGGCCGGCCCGGAACGCGGTACGGCGGGCCGGATCGAGGGTGATGTCCCCGCAGGTCAGGGTGGGCGGTAGCGGCGGGGTGGCGCGGCGGGCCAGGGCACGGACGCGGGCGACCAGTTCGGCGAACGCGAACGGCTTGGGCAGGTAGTCGTCGGCGCCGAGGCTGAGCCCGTCGACGCGGTCCTCGATCGTGCCGGAGGCGGTGAGCATCAGCACGCGGGTCTCACAGCGGCCGTGGGCCAGCCCCCGGCAGATCTCGTCCCCGTGGACGCCGGGCAGGTCGCGGTCGAGGATCACCACGTCGTAGCGGGTGACGGCCAGGCGCTCGAGGGCGGCGGTTCCGTCCAGGACGACGTCGACGGCCATGCCCTCGCGGCGCAGCCCCGTTCCGATGGAGCGGGCGAGGATCTCGAAGTCCTCGACGACGAGGACCCTCACCCCCGATCACCGCCGGTCGTCGTACGGGCGGCGCGGCCGCCGGGTCGAGGTGCCATGCCCGCAACGATGCCAGATCCCCGGTTCCAGCCAGGTCGCAGCGGCTGCGACCTGGCTGGAACCGGGGACCGCGTACAACTGTCGCCATGAGTTCATTCACGCCTCACCGTTCCGGCGAACGGGCCGGGCAGGACCGGTTCCCTCAGTTGCTGCGCGCGGAGTGGACCAAGTTCCGTACCGCGCGGGGCCTGGTGCTCGCCATGGCGGCCTCCGTGCTGGTCACCGTGTCGCTCGGGCTGCTGGTCGCCGGGGGTGTCCGCAGCACGTGCGTGACCGGGAAGGGGGAGGGGTCCTGCCCCGCGCCCTTGGTGGGGCCCGATGGCACGGCGGTGCAGGACAAGTACTACTTCGTGCACCAGCCGCTCAAGGGGAACGGCAGCATCACCGCCCGCGTGTCGGATATGACCGGGCAGATCCGGCTGCCGGACGCCGTACCCGGGGTGCGCAACGTCAAGGAGGGCGTGGTGCCGTGGGCCAAGGCCGGGCTCCTCGTCAGGCAGAGCCTCAAGCGGGGCACACCGTATGCCGCCGTCATGCTCACCGGAGATCACGGCGTGCGGATGCAGTACAACTACACCCACGACGTGCCCGGCGGTCCGCACAACGGTCCCCAGTGGCTGCGGCTGACCAGGTCGGGCGACACCGTCACCGGCTACGAGTCGGACGACGGAAAGACGTGGACCGAGATCGGCACAGTCGAGCTGACCGGGCTGCCGGAGACGGTCGAGATCGGGCTGTTCGCCACCTCACCCGGCGTCCTGTGGGACATGGCGAAAGCCTTCGCCCAGGCCACCGCCACCTTCGACCAGATCACGCTGCAGGGCGCGAACGGCTCGTGGCGCCGCGACGACGTCGGCGTCTCGATGGAGTCCGACGGCAAGACCCCGCATCACCCGGGCGGGGTCGTCGAGTCCGGTGGCAAGCTCATCGTGACCGGGGGCGGTGACATCGGGCCCGCCACGGTGGAGGGCGGCGTGCGCGCCGACCTCATGCTGATCGGCGCGGCCGTGGGGCTGATCCCGGTGCTGGTGGCGGCCGTCATGTCCGTCACGGCGGACCACCGGCGGCGGCTGATCGGGACCGGTCCGCCGGTCTCGCCGCATCCGGCGCGGCTGCTGGCGGCCAAGGCCGTGGTGGTCGGCGCGGTCGCGTTCGTGGCGGGACTGGTGACCTCGGGGGTCGTGGTTCCGGTCGGCCTGGCGATGTTGCGGGCGAATCAGAACCCGGTTCAGCCGATCACCCCGGCTACCGAGTCGCGGGTGATCGTCGGCTACGCGGCGCTGACCGCGGCCGCCGCCGTGCTGGCTCTGGGCCTCGCCGCGCTGGCCAGGCGGGGCATCGTCGCCGGCGGGCTGGCCATCGCGCTGGTCGTCGTGCCCTACCTGCTGGCGACCGCGGGCCTGGCGCCATGGCTGCTGATGATCACCCCTGCCGCCGGGTTCGCGATCACGCAGAGCGTCCCCACGTTCGCGCATGTGGACGTGCACCTGTCACTGATCGGGGGCTACTTCCCGCTCCCGCCCTGGGCGGGCTTGACCGTGACCTGCGGATATGCCGCCCTCGCCCTCGGGGCGGCGATGGCCGTACGCCACAGGAAAGCGCCACGTTAGTTTCGGCGACCAGAAGCACCGCCAGGGCGGTCAGTGCGCGAGTTCGGCGAGCAGGAGCGTCTCGGCGAGGCAGGCGCGTTCGAAGTCGGCCAGGTGCAGGTTCTCGTCGGTGCTGTGGGCGCGGCCGGCTGGATCGCCTCCGGGGCTGGTGATGAGGAAGGCGGCGTCCGGGTACGCGGCGGCGAATTCGGCGACGAAGGGGATGGCGCCGCCGCCTCCCATGTCGACCACGTCGGCGCCGTAGGCCTGCCTGTAGGCGCGGCGTGCGGCGGCAAAGGCCGGGCCTCGGGTGTCGACCGTGTATGGTTGCGCGATTTCCGCCTCGGTGACCTCCACGTGTGCGCCCCAGGGCGTGTGGTCGCGCAGGTGCCCGGCCAGGGCCGCGCGGGCTCGTACGGCGTCGTCGCCGGGCGCGAGGCGCAGGCTCACCTTGGCTCGGGCGGTCGCGGTGAGGGCGTTGGCGGCCTCGGGTACGGAGGGCGCGTCGATGGCCAGGACGGTCGCGGCGGGCCCGGTCCAGATCCGTTCGGCGATGGTGCCTGAGCCGAGCAGTGTGACGCCGTCGAGTACGCCTGCTTCGGCCCGGAACCGTGGGATGGGGTAGTGCGTCTGGGGTGGGCGGCTGGTGGTGAGGCCGTTCACTGCGACGTGGCCGTGCTCGTCGTGGAGGGTGGCGAGCAGGCGGCACAGTGTGGTGAGCGCGTCGGGGGCGGCTCCGCCGTAGGTGCCGGAATGCACGGCATCGGCCAGTGTCCGTACCTCGACGACGCAGTTGGCCAGGCCGCGCAGCGTGGTGGTGAACGAAGGAGTGCCCGCTTCGATGTTCTCGGAGTCGGCGAGCACGAGCACGTCGGCGGCGAGCTTGTCACGGTGGCGGTCGAGGAAGGCGCCGAGTGCCGGGGAGCCGATCTCCTCCTCTCCTTCGATGAGGACGACGACTCCGACCGGCGGCCGCCCGTCGTGCGCGCGTAGCGCGGCCAGGTGGGTGGCGATACCGGCCTTGTCGTCGGCGGACCCGCGGCCGTACAGTCGCCCGCCGCTTTCGTGTGGCTCGAACGGTCCGCTCGACCACAGATCCGGGTCGCCGGTGGGTTGTACGTCGTAGTGGGCGTACAGCAGCACGGTGGGGCGGCCGGGCGGAGCGGGGCAGCCGGCGAGGACCACCGGCCGGCCGCCGGGGACGTCGTCGAGGATCTCCACCTTCTGCGCGGCGCCGGCGCGGAAGAGTTGCGCCGTCTGCTCCGCGCAGCGGCGCAGGTCTTCGGCCGCGGCCGGGTCGGCGCTCACTGAGGGGATGCGGATGAGGGCCTCGAGGTCGGCTCTTACGCCCGGTAGCACTTTCTGTACGGCGTGCCGCAGGTCATCGGTCATTGATGATCTTCCTTTCTGATCGGGTGTCGAGCCAGGAGGGGAGGAGGGCGAGAGCCAGTACGGCGGCGATCAGCGCGAATCCCGCCGGGTACCCGGCGGGTCCGGCCATGAGTCCGAATCCGACGGCGCCGATCCCCATCCCGCCGTCGTAGGCGAGGTTCCACAGCGCGCTGACCCGGCCGAACGCGGAGGGGGAGGATCGGGCGAGCATCAGCACCAGGGTCACGTTCTGGGCGGCGCCGAAGCCGGCGCCGAACAGTGCCGCTCCCACGATGACCGCGTAGGGGTTGTCGAGCCAGACGATCCCGGCCATCCCGATGACCGCGGCGAGCACGGCCGGTATCAGGAGGGCGGAGTGGCCGTGGCGGTCGCCGTGTCGGCCGGCCGCCCAGCGCGCGAGCGGCATCGCGCAGGAGTGTGCGAGCAGTGCCGTGGCGGCCGTTCCTGCTGAGCCGGCGGGGACGGCCAGCGGCAGGAACGTCAGCAGCACGCCGGCTGCCAGCGTGATCGTGGTGAAGACGATGGCGGGCCGGGCGAGGCCGGCGTGGCGTAGAGCGCGGAGGACGCCCTCATGCTGCTCGACCGGTGCCGTGCTCGCGGGCAGCTGGGGAGTTCCGATGAGTGCGAGCAGCGCCAGCCCTGTGCCCGCGAGGAAGACCGGTCCGTAGCCGATGAGGGGGACGAGCCACAGGCCGATCGGCAGTCCGAGGATGGCGGGGATTCCGACGGCCACGCCGTAGGCGCCCAGTGCTTCGCCTCGACGCTGGGCGGGGGCCAGTTCGGCCACCATGGCGGGGCCTGCTACGACCACGATGGCGAGGCCGGCCCCGCGCGCCAGGCTGGTGGCCAGTACGATCGGCAACGCGGAGGACAGGACCAGCAGGGCCGAGGGAACGCCGAGAAGCAGGACGCCCAGCGCCATGCCGGCGCGATAGCCGCACCGGGCCAGCAGCGTCGGCATGACCAGTTCCATGAGCACGGTCGCCAGCATGGTGACGCCGGTGGACAGCCCGGCGCCCATGTCGCCTGAGCCGCCTGACGCCGTGTACAGCGGGACGATCGGGACGAGCAGGTAGAAGCTTGTCATGGAGGCGAGTGAGGTCGCGCCCAGGAAGGCCATCGGGCGGCTGAGCAGCGGTTGTGCGCCGGTTCGGATCACGGGGTCAGCTTCGCGGGAATGGCGGCCGGATGGATGGGGCGAATGCCCTATCCGGCATCCCTAGTTCTCGTCCGGATCTGAGAGCCTGAGTCCATGGTGTTCGTAGGCAGGGAGGCGGAGCTGGCCGCTCTGGGTGAGGCCTACGCGCATGCCCGAGGGGGTTCTGCTTCGACCGTGCTGCTGGGCGGTGAAGCGGGGGCGGGTAAGAGCCGGCTGGTCGCCGAGTTCGTGGCGCCGCTGGCGGGGGAGGCGTGGTCGCTTTCGGGCGACTGCCCTCAGGTGGGGGAGGACGGGCTGGCGTTCGCGCCGTTCACGGCGATGCTGCGCCGGCTGCTGCGCGGGGTCGGCGTGGACGGTTTTCTTCGGCTCCTGCCGCGTGGTGAGCCGGGTGAGCTGGGCAGGCTGCTGCCGCAGTTGGGGCGGCCTGCCGGCGGCGGCGATCCGGCGTTGACGCAGGCGCGGCTGTTCGAGGAGGTTCTCGCCGTCTTCGAGAATCTGGCGGAGGACCGGCCTTTGGTGATCGTCGTCGAGGATGCGCACTGGAGCGATCGCTCCAGCCGGGAGCTGCTCGACTTCCTCATCAGGAACCAGCAGGCGGCCGCGGCTTTCCTCCTGGTCGTGACCTATCGAAGTGATCAGCTGCATCGGACGCATCCGCTGCGCCCGGTGCTGGCTGAATGGGATCGCCGGCCGTGGACGACCCGGATGGAGCTGGAGCGGCTGGGCAGGGTTGAGGTGGTGCGGCAGCTTCGGGGCCTGCTGGGCGGCGAGCCGGCTCCCGCGGTCGTCGAGGACGTCTTCCGGCGCAGCGAGGGCAATCCGCTGTTCGTGGAGGCGTTGTCGGCCCGGGTGGGCGCGCCGGTGCCGGTGTCCATTCGCGATCTGCTGGTCGCGCCGCTGGACGGGTTGCCGCTGGAAACGCGGCGGGTGGTCCGGGCTGCGGCCGTGGGCGGCGCCCGGGTCGGCCATGCGCTGTTGCGCGCCGTCACCGGGCTGGACGACGCGTGCCTGTCCGAGGCGCTGCGCCCGGCGGTGGGCGCCAACGTGCTCCTGATCGAGGAGGAGGTGTATGCGTTCCGTCATGCGCTGGTCCAGGAGGTGCTCTACGACGACGTGCTTCCCGGGGAACGTGGGCGCCTTCACGTGCGGTATGCCGAAGCCCTGGAGGGGGACCCGGAACTCGCCCCGCTGGGCCGGGCGGCGTATGAGTCCGCCCTGCACTGGCATGCCGCCAAGAGCCGGCCGTCCAGGACGCTGGCGGCCGCTCGTCGTGCTGCCGCCGAGGCCGCGGCGTCCCTGGCGTATGCGGAGCAGCTGCACATGTTGCTGCGCGTGCTGGAGTTGTGGGATCAGGCGCCCGGTTCGGCGGCGTCGAAGGCCGATGTGCTCGACGAAGCGGTACGCGCCGCCATCGCCGCCGGTGAGAACGCGACCGCCGTCGAGCTGGTCGAGTCGGCGCTGTCGGCCGAGGTCGAGCCTGCGCGGGCCGGCTGGCTGACCGCTCATCGTGGCGAGTTGCGCCACCTCCTGGGCGTGCCGGGCGATCTGGACGATCTGCGCGAAGCCGCTCGTTTGACGCCGGGCGGGCATCCGGCGCGCGCGACGGTGCTGAATCTGCTGGCCAATCGCCTGCTCACGGTGCCGCTGGAAGCCGAAGGCCGGGTGGCCGCCGCTGCGGCGCTGGAGGCGGCGCAGGCGGCGGGCGATGCCAAGGCCGAGGTCATCGCCACCGTGAATCTGACGTACGCGCGGGCGCGGGCCGGCGACCTCGACGCGCAGTTGCCTCACCTGGTCGAGGCGCAGGCGACGGCGCGCCGCATCGGTGATGAGGGGGCGTTTCTGCATGCGTGTCGTTGTGAGGCCGATGTTCTGCAGGGCGCCGGCAGGTATGCCGAGGCAGCGGAGGCGGCACGTCGGGGGCTTGCCGCCGCCACGCGGTGGGGTCTGGCCCGGACCGCGGGTCCGATTCATGCGGGCAACCTGGCGGAGGCGCTGATCGCGCTGGGGCGGTGGGAGGAGGCGGCCGAGATCGTCGAGTACGCCCTGCGGGTCACGCCGACGCCCAGCCTCCGCGCGTACCTGATGGTGCTGGCGGGCACGCTGGCACTGGCCAGGGGCGATCTCGCAGGTGCTGAGAGCGCCGCGGCGCAGGCCCGCGAGGTTTTCGGCAGAGGCACGTCCTATGCTCAGGACCATCTGCTGCTGGTGCGCTTGGAGGTGGATCTGCGCAGGGCGCAGGGGCGCGCGGATGAGGCTGTGCGGCTCGTGGCGGAGGCGCTGGGCAGTGGCGGAACGAGCCCGCGTTACCTGTGGCCGGTGATCGAAGCGGGTGCGTCCCTGCCCGTGCCCGGCCTGGGCGAGAGCGTCGCCGGGTTGCCGGTGATCGGGCCCGTCCAGGAGGCTCATCGGCTGGCCTTCACCGCCGAGAGCGGGCGGCCGGAGCTGTGGCCGTGCGTCGCGGCCGCGTGGGCGGATCTTAGCCAGCCGTATTTCCAGGCTCTGGCGCTGGTGCGGGCCGCGGAACACGCCGCGGAAGCGGGGGACCGCTCGGCGGCCTCCTGCCATCTGGCCGGCGCCGCCCGGGAGGCGGACCGTCTGCGAGCCGAGCCCTTGCGTGCGCGCATCGAACGGTTGGCGCGGCTGGCCCGGATCTCCCTCGTCGTGGACGGCGAGACCGACCCGGCCGGGGAGCGGGCCTTCGGCCTTACGCCGCGTGAGCGGGAGGTGCTGCGGCTGCTCGCCGACGGCCGTACCAACCGGCAGATCGCCGAGGAGCTGTTCATCTCGGTCAAGACGGCGGGGGCGCATGTGAGCAACATCCTGGCCAAGCTCGGGGTCCGCAGCCGCGTCCAGGCCGCCACGGCTGCCCACCGGCACGAGTTGATCTAGGTGTCAGGATCGGCCGCAGGTGGCGGGGCAGAACGTGACTTCGGGGTAGCGCGGTGACGGCTTGTCCAGGAGGGGCTGTCGCTTCGACTTCAGGTGCCGGTCGAGGAAGGCCGCCACGTACGTGCGGGTGAGCTCGGCGCCGCGTGCCGCGGGCAGGAGGCCGTAGGCGGGCTTGATGCCGAGGGCGCCTGCCAGGAGCGGGACGTCGGTGAAGGACTGGTGGTCCGCGCCCGCCAGCACGATCCAGCGTTTCCAGCCGGTCAGCAGCTTCCAGTCGCGCTCCCACGAGTTGTCGCCGCCGCCGGGGACGTGCGGCGGCGAGCCGATGAACATGAACGGCCGGGGGAATCCGCTCTTGGGGATCCGGGCGTAGGTGGTGCCATCCATGTCGATCCCGGCGCGTACGCGAGGGTCCTTCACCATGGTCGCCATGGTGGCGGCTCCGCCGATGGACTGGCCGACCATGGCGATGCGGGAGCGGTCGATCCGGTCGGCGCCGTCCCACTTCGAGGGCAGCTGGTCGAGCACGAAGGAGACGTCGGCGGCCCGCCCCGCGACCAGGCCCGTGCCGAAGCCGGGGTCGGCGTCGCTGTCGCAGGCGAGGCATTCGGCGACCCGCCCGTCGGCCAGGGTCGTGGCGTGGCTTTCGTAGGTGTGGTCGATGCCCGCCACGACGTATCCCCGGCTGGCCAGGTCCTCGGCGAGGGAGGTGAGGGTGTTCATCGGTTTGGTGAAGCCGGGGGAGAGCACCACGAGCGGAAGGTCGCGGCCCGTGGGTTCGGCGTCTTTGACGGCGTTCGTCCGGGTTTTGCTCAGCGTGTCGTCCGGCACACCCCCGATCCTGCCTCCCTTGAGGGTGAGCTCGGATTCCTTGGGTGTCATGTACGGCGCCTGCTGCCCGTCGCGCTGCTCGGTCGGGTACCACAGGGTGACCTTGAGCTCTCTGGCTTCGGCGTCGAGGTTCCAGGGATCGCGGCGGGAGGTGTCCTTCAGATACAGGGCGGTGGTTCCGACCGGGTGGGCGCCGGTGGGGGCGGGCAGGATGGCGGGGCCGGTGGGGGTGGCCGACGGGGCGGCGGAGCGCGGCGGCGCGGGTGCGGAGCAGGCGGACGCGGCCAGGACGGCCAGCCCCGCGGCGACGGCCAGGAGGTGTCTCATCGGAAGGTCCATTCACTTGTGCAGCAAGGTCAGGGCCTTGGCCAGGGCGGGGTCGCGCCCGGCGGCCGCGTCCTGCGGAGTGGAGGGCACATGGTGGTCGGGCGGTACGCCGATCCGGTCGATGACCTCGCGGTTGGGCCCCAGGTGGTGCCTGGTGGGGAAGGCCAGCGTGGTGTTGTTCTTGAGCAGGTACGGCTGCGCCGGGCCGGAGATGACGCCGGCGGTCCTGGTGCCGACCAGCCGGCCGAGGCGCAGGTCCTTGACCGCGGAGCTGAAGTGCTCGCAGGCCGAGGCGCAGCCGCGGTCGGTGAGCACCGTCAGCGGCAGGCCGAGCAGCTCGACGGCGTCGTCGGTGCGCATGCTCTCGCAGTTGCCGTCCACGGTGCACAGGTAGGCGGTGATCTTGCCGTGGGCGAACGCACTCACCAGCCGGATCGCCTCCGTGGGGCTGCCGCCGCCGTTGCCGCGCAGGTCCAGCACGACGCCGTTGAGGGTGCGGCCGGTGCGCAGCCTGGAGATCGCCTTGAACATCCTGTCCGCGGAGTCGGGAGCGAACCCGCGCATCCGTACATAGGCGACGTCGCCGTCCAGCAGCCTGGACTGCACCACTTGCAGGGCGGCCAGGTCCCGCTGGTAGAGGCCGGGCTTGAGCGTGACGCTCCAGCGGCGGCCGGTGGCCTGGCGCAGGAGCCGCAGCCGGACGGGGCGCGCCTGCGGGTATCGCGGGTAGAGGGCGGCGATGGCGGGGGTGGCCTTGCCGTCGATGAAGGGCGCCGATCCGTCGATCGATTCGATGAGGTCGCCGGGGCGCAGTCCGGCCTTCTGCGCCGCGCCGCCCTGCACGGCGGTGACGAACAACGGGGGGAGGGCGACGCCGTCGTTGCTCTGCGCCTGCGTGCCGTTGACGTTCGCCTCGAAGCCAAGACCGTAGCCGTCGCCGTCGTAGTAGTCGGGTGGCCGCTTGACGTCGTGTATCCAGTCGGCGTGGTCGTCACCGAGAGCGGCCACGAGGGCCTCGAGGGTGCTGACGGCGAGCTGGTCGCGCAGACCGGGGACCTGATCGCCGATCTTGCGGTAGACGGCCTCGAAGGCGGCCCAGTCGGCCTTCCGGTCGCCGGTCAGCGCCGGCATGGTGGCCTCGGGCACGTCGTGGCCGTTGCGGTTGAGCTCCTGCGTCAACGCGGCGAACGCGGTGGTCAGCAGCGAGCGGGCGTCCAGGGTGGCGCCGCTGTAGTAGTTGCCGAGGATGCAGGAGTACGCCTGCTCGATGACGTCGATCGTGGTGGCCGTCTGCGCCCCGGAGCGTCCTTGGGGTTGCGAGCAGGCCGTACTGGCTGCCTTGCTCGCCTGGCTGCGCGGCGGCGCCGGCGCCGTGCAGGCCGAGGCGAGGAGGAGGGCGAGCCCGGCGGCCGCGGTCCTGACGACGGCAGGCGTGGTCATGCCAGCCGCCTGCGGATCCACCAGAAGCAGAACCACGCGAGGCCGAGGGTGAGCAGGGCGTAGATGCCGGTCTCGATCCACTGGAAGGGCCAGAAGCGTTCCAGGGGCTGGTAGGCCGCCTGCTGCCGGTAGCCGAGCCGGTTGATCTCGGCCATGCAGGCGCCGCCCCCCGCCGCCGACGGTGAGCAGGGGCCCGAGGTCGTGGAGACCTGGATGACGGCTCCGCCGTCGTCGTAGGGGATCGTGCGTCCGGACGGGTCGAGCAGGCTGCTGGTCAGGACCCAGGCGCCGGCGTGGCCGGGAACGGCCGAGCGCAGGATGATCCGCGCGGGTCCGCCTCCTTCTCGTGACATGCCGAGGTTCTCGACGTTCGCCTCGCTGAGCTCGTAGGTGCCCGTGGCCGCAGGCATGAGGTGGACACGTACCAGCAGCGGCATGGCGACCTGGATCGCGACGAAGACGGCCAGGGTGAGGGCCATGGCGGGCAGGGTGCGGCGCACCAGCATGCCCACGGTCACGCCGAGGACGAAGGCGAAGGCCGCGTACCCGATCGGGGCGATGCCGCGCGCGCCGAACACCAGGGGAGCCATCAGGGCGAGGCTCTCCGAGGCCGACTTGTCCAAGGGGTCGGACCACCAGCTCACCGCCAGGCCGCACAGACACGCGGCGGCCATGGCGACCAGGCCGGTGAGCCCGAGCTTGACCGCCAGCCAGCGGCCGCGGCTGATGCTCTGGTTCCACACCAGCAGGTGGGTGCTCGCCTCCAGTTCGCGGGTGATCAGCGGCGCTCCCCAGAAGATCCCGACGAGAGCGGGCAGGAGCAGCACGACGAGGTTGACGGCCATGAAGGGTGTCTCGTACGCGCCGAAGAACCGGTTGTAGAAGCGGCCGCAGGTGTCGTCCTGGGTGCAGGCGGCGATCCCGGCGGAGTAGCGGCCGGCCAGGTCCGGGCCGGTCAGGGCCAGGACGACGGCGAGAGCGACCAGTGCGGTGGCCATCAGCGCGGCCGAGCCGCGCAGCTGGCGCCAGGTCAGCCAGATCATCGCTGCACCTCCAGGGCGACGCGCCGGTTCTCGGCCGTGCGCTTTTCCATGTAGGCCAGGACGAGGTCCTCCAGGCTGAGCCGGCTGACTGTCCAGGCGGGGTCGTGGATGGGGCCGTCGGTGCGGACCACGAACGTGCTCTGCCGCTCGGTGTGCCGCGCGGAGATCACCTGCTGGTCGGCGGGCAGCCGGTCGGGATCGCGGCGGGGGCCGGTGAGCCGGTGATGGGTGGCCAGCAGCTCGTCGACCTCTTCGGCCACCTGGACGCGGGAGTCGACGAGCACGATCAGGTAGTCGCAGACGCGTTCCAGGTCGGAGACCAGGTGGGAGGAGAGCACGACGCTGAACTCGTGCTCCACGGTGGCCTCCATCAGCGCCTGCAGGAACTCCCGGCGGGCCAGCGGGTCGAGCGAGGCCACCGGTTCGTCCAGGATCAGCAGCTCCGGCCGCTTGGCCAGGCCCAGGGTGAGGGCGAGCTGGGCGCGCTGGCCGCCGGACAGCTTGCCCGCCCGGTGGGAGGGGACGAGGCCGAGCCGCGCGATGCGCTCGCGGGCCATGCCGTCGTCCCAGCGGGGATTGAGCCGGGCCCCCAGCCGCAGGTGGTCGGCGACGGTCAGGCCCGCGTAGATGGGGGTGTCCTGGGCGACGAACCCGACCCTGGCCAGCTGGGCGGGCGTGGCCGCGGGGCGGCCGCCGAGCACGGTGATGCCGCCCGCCGACGGTTCGAGCTGGCCGCCGGCCAGCTTCAGGAGGGTGGTCTTGCCGGCTCCGTTGGGGCCCACCAGCCCGACGACGTGGCCCGCCGGGATGTCGATGGTGCAATCGCGCAGTGCCCAGCGTTTGCCGTATTTCTTGCCCAGTCCCTGGGCCTGCAGGACAGCGGTCACGCTATGTCCTCCTGAGCTGTGGTGCGAAAGGTGGTCATGAAGAGGGCCTCGATGCTTTCGTCGTCGAGACCGGCTCGGCGGGCCTTGGCCAGCCAGCGCTGCAGTTCCATCCGCAGCGGCCCGTGCGCGGCCAGGGAGGTGTCGGTGAGCGTCGCCGTCACGAACGTCCCCACCCCTGGCCGGGCGGCTACCAGGCCCTCGTGTTCGAGTTCGCGGTAGGCCTTCAGGACGGTGTTGGCGTTGATCGCCAGTTGCGCCACGACCTCCTTGACGGTCGGCAGCTGGTCGCCCTCGCGCAGTACGCCGAGCCGTAGCGCGTGCCGTACCTGCTGGACCAGCTGCAGGTACGGCGAGACACCCGATCTGCCGTCCAGATGGAACTCGATCACCGTTCCTCCATTTATCTAGCTTGCTAGCACTTTAGAGTTCTAGATGTTAGAGGACCATAAGGATCGCTGTCGTGGCATCGCCCGGCACGCCAAGGCGGCGCCGCCGCGGCCGCGCGTCACCGGGAACGGGGAGAACGAGCCCGCCGGAGCCCTGCCTCCGAGGCGGCCGGCACCCGGCCGAGACCGCCGCGGGTGCTCGAGGGACCGTCGGAGCCCGCGCCGGCGGGCACCGCTGGCCCGCGGCGTTTCGCGCCCGGAGGCGGACCCCGGGGCTACCGCGCCGCCGCCGGTCCGTGCAGGAGGTCGAGGGTGAGGGACGGGGCCGGCGGCAGGGGCTCGGCGTGCTCGGCCCGGAAGGACTGCAGCAGGTACGCCACCAGCCGCAGCGACCCCGCCGCCGCGACCTCGCTCGTACCGGTGGCGACGCCGTAGTTGGCCTTGAGCAGCAGCGTCAGGTCGGCCACGTCGAAGTCGGCCCGCAGCCGCCCCGCCGCCTTGGCCCGCCGTACCACCTCGGCGAAGCCCTGCTCGGCCCGCACCCGCGTGCGCTCGTAGTCGATCGCGTCGGGGAAGGCCGTCAGGAACGCCTCGGTGAACCCCCGATCGGCGACCTGCATCGCGCACACCTTCTCGATCGCCGCGCAGAACCCCCGCCACGGGTCCGGATCGGCCAGCGCCTCGTCCACGACCGACGCGCAGGTGGCCAGCTCGTCGCCGAACACCTCCGTGATCAGCGACTCCCGCGACGGGAACCGCCGGTAGAGCGTGGCCACGCCCACCCCGGCGCGCCGCGCGATGGCCGCCATGGGCACCTCGAGCCCGCGGGTGGCGAACGCCTCCCGCGCGGCATCGAGGATGCGCACGCGGTTGTGCCGGGCGTCGGCCCGCAGCGCCTGTGCGGACTCTATTTGAGAGGGATGACCAGGCATGTCTCTCACATTAACGTAAATGGACGGCCCCATCCGTTTAGCCCGCTAGCGTCATTCACATGGAGATGAACGCAACAGAGATGCGCGCTGCCCTGTTCGACCGATACGGGCCGCCGGACGTGCTGTATGTGGGCACGGTGCCCAAGCCGGTCCCCGGACCCGGCGAGGTGCTGGTGCGCGTGCACGCCACCAGCGTGAACGGCGGCGAGCTGCACGGCCGGGCCGGCAAGGTGCGGCCCGTGACGGCTCTGATGCAGCGGGGCTTCCCCAAACGCATGGGGCTCGACTTCGCCGGCGAGGTCGTCGCCCTGGGCCCGGACCCGGCCGGACCCGGCCCCCGGGTGGGCGATCGGGTGTGGGGCGTGCTGAACCTCAGGTTCGGCAGCGTCGCCGACTACCTGGCCGTCCGCCCCCGTCACCTGTCCCTGGCCCCGGCGGGCCTCGACCTGGCGGAGGCCGCGGCACTGCCGGTGGGCACGACGGCGATCACGGCACTGCGCGACAAGGCGAAACTGCGGCCCGGCGAGCGCCTGCTCGTACGCGGCGGCAGCGGCGGCGTGGGCGTCGTGGCGGTGCAGCTCGGCAGGGCGCTCGGCGCCCACGTCACCGCCCTGGCCGGGGCGCGCAACCTCGACCTCGTCCGCGACCTCGGCGCCCACGAGGCCTACGACTACGCCACCACGCGGCCTGCCGATCTGCCGCGGTTCGACGTGGTCCTGGACACCGTCGGCACCGAACACGCCGCCTACCGGCGCCGCCTGACCCCGTCGGGTCGCATGGTGGCGATCGCCTTCGACATCGACCGGGCCGCCGCGTCCCTGTCCTACGTCGCCGCCTCAGCCGTGCACGGCCGGCGGCGCGTGCGCTTCTTCAGCGGCCGGCCCACCCACCGCCTCCTGGCCGACCTCACCCGGTACGTGGAGACCGGCGCGATCCGCCCTGTCGTGGACACCGTGTTCCCGCTGGAGGAGATCGCCAAGGCGCACGGGGCCCTGGAGGCGGGCGGCGTGCGCGGCAAGATCATCGTCCGCCTCGCCTGAGTATCCCTGACGTTTGTCACATGGGGCCGGCTGACGTCCGGCACTACAGCCGCCCCTCCTGCCCCGCCCATCCTGAACGCATGGCAATCGCGCTGGAACTCAAGGCCGTGCGCAGACGCTACGGCGCCACCGTCGCCCTCGACGGCGTGGATCTGGACGTAGAGCAAGGGCAGACGGTCGCCCTGCTGGGACCCAACGGGGCAGGCAAGACGACCATGCTGTCCATCGCCCTGGGCCTCCTGCCGCCCGAGGAGGGGACGGCCAGAGTGTTCGGGCGCCCGCCCGCCGAGGCGCTCCGGCAAGGCCACGTCGGGGCCACGTCGGGGCCACGTCGGGGCGCTGCTGCAGGACACCGGGCTGCTGGACGACGTGCGGGTGGCGGAGTCGGACGGAGATCCGCTTGCGGACCGACGGCGCCGAGGTGGGCCGGTCCGAAGGGCTGCCCGGCGTCCGCCAGGTGCGCGTCGAGGCAGGCACGGCGATCCTGCGCACAGGCGACTCCGACGCCGCCTTGCGCGCCCTGTTCACCCCATCCGGCGCGTTCGACGACTGACCGGCTTCCCGGTGGCTCTCTACCTGCTGTGGACCAAGGAGCTGAACGTGGTCGGGGTTGAGGAACCCAGGAACAGTCGTTACCGGCCCGCCCGGCGAGCTGGTTCGGTCCCTGGCCGGGCGGTGCACAAGGACAGATGGTGACCCGTACGGTCGGGCGTATGAGCATCGAAGATCAGAAGGTTCGCGCTGCCGGCGTGCTCGGCGTACTCGTCGGACGGGCGTGTAGCCAGTCGAGGAGATCCCATCCGTCCGGGGACGGTATGCCGGGGTGGGCCCGTCATCGCGCAGACGTACAGCACCGTGCGAGGTCGGCCGAGCGTGGCGAGGCCGACCCGTACGCCGATCGGTGGTGGGCAGGTGGTCGGCGCCGCCATCATCGAGCGGCACCGGCAGGTTGGCAGGCAGCTGTTCCCGGTTCAGAACGCCATCGGGGCTGACGCCCACGGGCGCCTACGACCAGCGCATTCCGCTATAGAGGACAATTTGCTACTATAGTGGAATAATGATGGAAGGCGGCCGGATAGTGTTCAGTGGGTTGTCGATGGCGGACCTGGGTGCGCGGCTTCGCGCCCACCGCCGTGCCCGTGGCCTCGCACTGGAACGGCTGGCCGAATCGAGCGGTGTCAGCCGGAGCATGGTGTCCGATGTGGAGCGGGGCGCGAAGACGCCGACCGTGCTGGTCCTGGATCGGCTGGCCACCGCGCTGGGCACCTCGATCGCCCGGCTGCTGGACGAGTCACGCGGCGAAGGGGCGGTGGTTCTGCGCAAAGCGCGGCAGCGGGTAGTGCGTGATCCAGCGGGTTGGGAGCGCCGCATCCTGTCCCCGGTGCTGCCGGGCGTGGAATTCGAGTTCATGCGCACCATCCTGGGACCCGGCGTCGATGCCGGAGAGTTCTCGCCGCACTCGCCGGGCTCACGCGTGGCCGTGGAGTCGGGCCGGTTGACCCTCACGATCGATGGCGAGAGGTACATGTTGGACGCTGGGGACTCGGTGTACATCCGGGCAACTGCCGGCATGGGTTCGTCAACGACGCGGGTTCGGCGTGTGTGTACTACCTGGTGATGGACCTGGACACGGCAGCGGCGGCACATCGGACCCAGCAGGTCGAGAACGTCGATGGATGACCTGCGGCGGGCGGGCGCAGCCGCCGTCGACGTGACGGCCGACTACCTTGCAGGCGTCCCAGAACAGCGGGTGTGGCAGCCTGTGGCGGAGGAGGACCGCGCCTGGCTGACCGGCCAGGATCTGCCCACCGTGGGCCGGTCGCTGGACGAGTCGGTCCATGACGTTCGTGTCCGGATGCTGCCGTATCCGATGGGTAACGGTCATCCCCGGTTCTTCGGCTGGGTGAACTCCCCGCCCTCGCCGGCCGGTGTGCTCGTCGCGTCGATGGCGGCGGCGTTGAACCCGAGCTGTGCCGGCGGCGAGCACGCAGGGGCGCTGCTGGAGTATGCCGTGGTGCGCTGGTTGGCGGATCTGGCCGGATACCCCCACACCGCCGGTGGCGGGCTGCTGACCAGCGGCGCCTCCATGGCCACCATCATCGGCCTCGCCTCGGCCCGCCAGCGTGCCGCGCGGCAGGACGGATGGGACGCCCGCGAAGAAGGGCTCTGCGGCCGGCCGCCAATGGTGATGTATGTGTCCGCGGAACGGCACAGTTGCCTGCGCAAGGCCGTTGAGCTGCTCGGCCTGGGTGCCCGCCATGTACGGGTGGTCCCGGTGGACGGCCGGTTCCGCATGGATGTCGACGCGTTGCGCGCCTTCATCGCCCAGGACGCCAAGGCAGGGCTGCGCCCGTTCTGCGTGGCGGCGAGCGCGGGCACCGTCAACACCGGCGCCGTCGACCCGCTGGAGGAGATCGCCGATGTCGCCGCAGACCGCGGTTTGTGGTTCCACGTCGACGGCGCCTACGGGGCACTCGGTGTTCTCGCTGACGGCGCCGAGGCAGCCTACGCGGGCATCGAACGGGCCGATTCGCTAGCGCTGGATCCGCACAAGTGGCTCGGCGTCCCGGTCGACTGCGGCTGTGTCCTCCTGCGCGACCGAGCATCGTCGCGCGACGCGTTCAGCCTGGTCCCGGCCTACCTGCGCGACGACAGTGCCGCAGGACTCGGTTGGTTCTCCGAGTACGGCCCGGAGCAGACCCGCCCGTTCCGGGCGCTGCGAGCCTGGGCGACGATGTCGTACCTCGGCCGGGACGGAATTGTCCGGCTCGTCAACCAGACGGTACGGCTCGCCCACACGCTGGCCGCAATGATCGAGGCGGCGGACGACTTCGAGCTGCTGACCCCGGTCACCACGTCGATCGTCGCGTTCAGGTACCGCCC
The DNA here is from genome assembly GCF_043496855.1 of Nonomuraea sp. JJY05. Classification (NCBI taxonomy): domain Bacteria; kingdom Bacillati; phylum Actinomycetota; class Actinomycetes; order Streptosporangiales; family Streptosporangiaceae; genus Nonomuraea; species Nonomuraea sp. JJY05. The sequence continues at coordinate 28,739 of NZ_JBIEIS010000043.1, read as the reverse complement.
GGGCAACCGCGACAGCCGAGTCGATGACCTCAACCGCGCGATCCCGGCCGCCGTCCAGCAGCGCGGGCGCGCCTTTCTGACCGGCACCCGGATCGGCGGCATGGAAGCGCTACGCGCCTGCTTCCTCAACCCCGCCACCATTGCGGAGGACCTATCCGTCCTGCTCAACGAGCCGCATGGCAGCCGACGAGATCGCAGCGTAAGCACCCGCTGCCTGGCCATCAATCGCAGCGGGCGAGCGAAACCTGGTCTGCTGTTCAATCGGCCGCCCCGTCCACCTGCTCAACATGAGCGTCGTCTACGGCATCGACGACGCCCGCGCCCGCCTCGCCTCGGTCTACATGACCGTCTACACCCTCGGCGGCGTCGTCGGCGCGGCCGTCGGCCCCTCTGTCTACGCGGTCGGTGGCTGGAGCGCGACCTGCCTCCTCGGCGCCGCATTCCTCGCGATCGCCCTCGTCCTGACGTTCACCCGAACGGAGAACCCATGAAACCCAAGCTGGTCATCTTCGACAACGACGGCGTCCTCGTCGACAGCGAACCCACCGCACACCGCGTGCTGTCCGAATACCTGACGGAACTGGGCTTCCCCTTCACTTTGGAAGAGTCCTACCGATACTTCCTCGGCAACGCCGCCCGCACCGTCCACACGGTTGTCGCCGACCGCTACGGCGGCACGCTCCCCGCCGACTTCACCGCACGCTGCCACGAGCGGGTGTTCACCGCCTTCAGGCAAGGGTTGGCCGCCGTCCAGGGCGCTTCCACCGTCCTGACCGAGCTGCGGCGCCGCGGCATCCCCTACTGCCTGGCATCCTCCTCCGACCACGCCTGGATCGACCTCACCCTCGACCGGACGGGGCTGCGCCCCCTGCTGCCGCCCGAGGTGGTCTTCAGCGCCCAGGACGTCGGCGGCGTCGGCAAGCCCGCCCCCGATCTCTTCCTCCATGCCGCGGCCTCGTTTGGCAGCGACCCGCGCGACTGTCTGGTCGTCGAGGACAGCCCCAACGGCGTCCGCGCCGCGAGAGCCGCCGGCATGCCCGTTGTCGGCTACATCGCCCTGACCCCTGCGAGCAGGCTCACCGGAGCCACATCCCTCATCACACACCTGACCGGGATTCTCGGCCACCTCGACCACGACCGTTGAACCGAGGCCACAGACATCCACACCAGCCAGCAACTGAACAGCCTCGCTGAGCCCCGAGAGAGCTATCTGGCGGCTTTCCACGTCCACGCGGCGATCCCGAGATAGAGACGCGACTCCATATCAAGGCGGAGCCGGCCGTACAGATTGACGTGGGCCCAGAAGGGCGCGATGACGGGCGCGTCCGTGGCGGGCGTGGGCTGATCGCGGACGACCAGGACCTGGTCAGGGGAGGCCTGGCCGCGCTGCTCTCGCTGGAGGACGACATCGAGGTGATCGCCGAGGCCGTCCGCGTGGCCGAGTCCCGCGGCTGGCTGTGAACCGGCGCCTGCGTCCAGCAACTGTCGGTGTTCCCGCCCGCGGCCGCCCGGAGGCCGCCATGGACGGCTCAGGCCAGGGCCGAGATCTCGATCCGGGTGTGGTCGGTGGGGGCCACCAGGCAGGAAAGCACGACATTCCCCCGTTCCAGGCGTTCCCCCATCGAGGAGGTCAGCCGGGCCGTGCGCTCGATCTCGTACGGGCTGCCGGCCTGAGGGGTCACGCGGAGCCGCAGCAGCCAGATGTAACGTCCGTTGAGCTTGTTGGACGTCTCCTCGGCCCCCAGGACCGCCGCGTTGCACGGCACCGCGGCCGCGCGCTCCTGCGGCGCGAAGGTCTGCAGCGCGGCGGATTCCAGGCTCGCGAACGAGATGGAGCCCATGGCGAGCAGCCCCGCGGCCAGGAAGACGAACGTGGCGCTGACGTACGCGCCGACCCGGGTGTGCGGCTTCCGCCTCAACCTGAGGAACAGCACCACGCCCACGATCGCGGCAATGACGGCGAGTGTCCCAAAGACGGTCGATGCCATCGTGCTTCCTCACGCTGATAGGCGGGGCCTGGTGGGCCGGCCTGGTCCGTTCCGATGCCGATAGTTGATCAGGTGCCGCTTGCAGGGCGACTGCAACCCGCATGTACGCCTTCGACGGGCCTGCGGCGCATCAGCAGATCCTCAAGCGCGGGGACGAGGAAGGCCGGAGCCCGGTCGAGGTCTTCTGCCGGACCTGCCTCGACCAGGTGGGCGGGGTCAGTCGTCGATCGCCTGGTAGAGGGTGGTCCAGAAGTCGTGGATGACCCGCGCCGAATCCGGGGTGGACATCCCGGTCTGGGTGAGCAGAATGCCGACGAGCTGGTTGTCTGGATCGGCGTAGGTAGTGGTGCCGGCTCCGCCGTCCCAGCCGAACTGGCCGATGGAGGCGTAGTCGCCGCGGTAGGTGCGCACCGCCATCCCGAAGCCCCAGCCGCCGTGCTGGCCCTGGCCGTGCGACGGATGGACGACGCTGCGGGCCCAGGCCTGGAGGGCGGCTGTCTGCTCGGGCGTGAGGCGGTTGGTGGTCATCAGCTCGACGGCGGGCCGGGACAGGATCCGCTGGGTCCCGTGCATGCCGCCGTTGAGCAGCATCCGGAAGTAGGCGTGATAGTCGTCGACGGTCGATCTTGTCGGCGGGCACGTGGAAGGCGGTGTCCTTCATGCCCAGCGGATCGAAGACGCGCTCGCGCAGGAACTCCTCGAACGACTGGCCGGTGACCCTGGCCACCAGCACGCCGAGTACGTCGTCGCCGACGTTGTACAGCCACCGCTCGCCGGGTTGGTACATCAGCGGAGACGCATCGTCCCGATCGCCTCGACGTGCGTCTCCTCGCCCCGGCCGACCAGGGCGACCAGGCCGGGGATCTTCCCGGACTCGACATGCCGCGCCAGCACCTCACGCAACCTGCGCAGCCCCGCTTCAGAGAAGCCGCTGTTGCTTCTTTCCATCATGAATCTCCTTGCCAACAGTGTTCGATCTTGCGAGACCGTCCCGGCGCTCACGGGGGACGCACGCTGAACCGTTCATGGCATGCATCACAGTGAGTACGTGCCAAGCGGCATCGGGCTTCGTCGGCCACACTGGCTGCATGGAATACGTCGTCCGGGTGCCCGCGCCGCCGCTCGACCGCTTCATCGACGACATCTACTGCCTGACCGGGGTGCCGCGCCATCGCCGGATGAACGTCCCGCCGATGCCGTCGGCGCACCTGTTCGTCAACCTGGGCGGACCCGTCCGCCTGTGGGATTCCGACCCTTCGGTGCCGTCGGCGGTGTTCACCGATGGGTGGTTCATGGGGGTATGGACCAGGCGTTTCCTCTTCGAGCACCCCACGCCGGTGCGGCTCGTCGGGGTGCACTTCAAGCCTTGGGGGATCTCGCCGTTCGCCGACATGCCGGCGACCGAGCTGCGGAACCGGTGGGTGCCGGTCGACGCCGTCTGGCGGCGGTCTTTGGATCGGATTCGCAACCAGGTCGGAGACATCGCGTCGGCCACCGAGCGGCTGAGGGCGGTGGAGGAGGAGCTGCGATCGCGACTTGCCGAGGCGCCGTCGCGCGGTCTCAACCTGGTTCAGCACGCAGGCAGCCGTTTGGAGGTCTCCCACGGCGCGGTCCCGATCGGTGCGCTGACCGATGCCGCCGGGGTGAGCGGCAATCACCTGGCCGCGCAGTTCAAGTCCCATGTCGGGGTCACCCCGAAGCGGGTGGCGCGGATCTACCGTTTTGCGCGGCTGATCGTGTCCGTGGACGCCCTGCGTCCGGTCGACTGGTCGCAGCTCGCCCAGACGGCGGGCTACTTCGACCAGGCCCACTTCAGCAGGGAGTTCAAGGACTTCACCGGCCACACCCCGACGGAATACCTGGCCCTGCGCCGCCGATTCCCTGCCGAGCAGGGGTTCCCGCCGGACAGCGGCCCGATGCCCGCCGATTGCTTTTTTACAAGCCCGCTCGCCCCCGGGAGCGGCAAGATCGGGGGCGAATACGCAGAGAGACTCCAGGAGAACCTGTGGGCACAGTGATCATGCACAACGTGGTGTCGGTGGACGGCTTCATCGCCGACGAGAACGACGAGGTCGGGCCGCTGCACGATTGGTACTTCAACGGCGACGTCCCGATCACCGAGGGCGGCGACCAGCAGTACGACCATTCCGGGGTCGGAAGCGGCATCAAGGTCTCCCGCGCATCGGCGCAGTACGTCCGGTCGATGTGGGAGACGATCGGCACGATCGTGATGGGCCGCCACCTGTTCGACCTGGTCAACGGCTGGGAGGGTCAGCCGCCGACGGGCGAGCACGTGGTCGTGGTGTCCCACCGGCCCAAGCCTGAGGGCTGGCACCCCGAGGCGTCGTACCATTTCGTCGACGGCGTGGCGGCGGCGATCGGCAAGGCCCGGGAACTCTCCGGGGAGCGAACCATCGCTGTGAACGCCGGCGACGTGGGCAGCCAGATCCTGGCGGCCGGCCTCGTGGACGAGGTGGCGATGGACGTGGTGCCGGTGGTGTTCGGGTCGGGCAAACGCTACTTCGGCGGCATCGACGGGCAGCATCTGCTGGAGGATCCCCACGTGGTCATCCAGGGCGAAGGGGTGCTGCACCTGAGGTTCAAGGTGCGCCGCTAGACCCCGACGGGCAAAACGTGACCACGAAAGCCGCCTCACCGGCCCCCGGCATCAGCCGAACTGCCAGCCGAGCAGGTTCCAGTGCAGGCAGAACCAGACGAGGGCCAGCATCCCGGCCAGCAGGGTCACCTGGTGAACGCGGGCCAGGACGCCGATGTGCCGGTTTCTCCAGCCGATCACGGTGGTGGTGATCGCGGCGACCGTGAGGGCGAGGAACAGCGGGGGAAGGAGCAGCACAAGCCGCACAGGCGTCGGCACGCCGTACAGGATGCTCGTGTCGCCGGTCAGCACCAGCGTGAACATGACGACGAACGCCAGCCCGACGGCGCCGGCCAGGCCGGCGAGGAGGCGGCCGGCGCGCCAGGCGCGAGGCGTACGGGCGGGACGGTTCCGCAGTCGCCGCAGCGCGGCGGCCGGCGGCAGGCCGAGCACGGCCGTCAGGGCGGTGACGGCGAACACCACGACGACGATGAGGTTGGCCGGAGGGGTGTCCCACCAGGGCAGGAGCTCGTAGGCGGGCCCGTCGGTGGCCGCGTACGTGACGCCGGCGGCGTCGGTGACGAACGCCAGCCGCTGGGAGCCGCCGTCCTGCTGATAGAGCCCCGGAGCCAGCGGGCTCCACGTCATGCCCTTGAAGGCGAGTTTCCCCCCGCCCTCGATCCGCAGCCGGGAGGAGCCGGTGAGGGTGAGGACCTTCTCGATGGTCGACTCGACAGTGCGGGCCGGCTTGTAGAAGCCCGGCACGGACGTGGCCGTCTTGCCGGGAGGGCTGGAGGGCGCGGCGCGCTCGCCGGGGAGGAATCGGTCGAAGAAGGCGGGCAGGAGCTCGGTGACGGCATCGATGCCGCCGATGCTGTTGGTGGAGACGAACAGGCCGAGGCCGGCGCCGGGCACCAGCAGCAGGGCGCTCTGGAAGCCTTCCCAGCTGCCGTCGTGCATGATCACGCGATGCCCGTTGAGGGTCTGCTCCTTGAACCCGTGGGCGTACCCGTCGATGCGGGGGTCGGCGGCGAAGGACCGCCGGTGCATGAGGCGGGCGGTGGGCTCGTCGAGGAGGGACCCGCTGCCCAGATGGGCGATCATGAAGCGGGCCATGTCGTTCGCGGTGGCGCTGATCGATCCGTCGGGCGGGAGGTTGTCGAAGACGAAGGGTTTGCGCTGGTACGTTCCCTCTTCGTAGTCGTAGCTGCGTGCCTGGCCGGCGGCCAAGGGGGCGGGGACCGGCTCGGAGGCCGTGGTGTGCCGCATGCCGAGCGGGTCCAGGATGTGGTCCTTGACGTACTGGTCGTAGGGCTGCCCGCTCACCCGCGACACGATGTGCCCGGCCAGCGCCGCGCCGTAGTTCGAGTAGGCCGACACCTGTCCGGGCGGGCGCACCCGCGCCGGCACGTGCTCGGCGAGGTACGTGCCCAGCGGCGGCACGTCGGCCTTGCTGCGCGAGCCCACGCCGATGGCGGTGTCCTCGAACCCGGCGGTGTGGTTCATCAGGTGCGCCAGCGTGATCGGCTGGGGATAGGTCGCGGGGATGCGGAATGTGGTGAGGTAGCGGTTCACGTCCGCGTGCAGGTCCAGTCTGCCCTGCTGCACCTGTTGCATCACCGCGGTCCAGGTGAACAGCTTGGTGATCGAGGCGATCCGCACCAACGAGGCGCCGGGGTCGAACGGCGTGCCGTTCTCGCGGTCGGCCAGGCCGTACCCCTTGCTGAAAAGGATCTTTCCGGCGCCCACCACCGAGACCACCGCGCCCGGCACGTGGTTGGCCTCCAGACCTTTCGCCATCGCGGCGTCGAAGAAGTCCGCCAGCTCGCGGGTGTCCGGAATGCGCGCCGAGGCCGCCGCCGTGGCGGGGGGCCAGAGGGCCGCCAGCGACAGCGCGGCGATGAGCAGCAGGCGGGGGAGAGGGACTGGCCACACGGCGTGACTCCTGACGTCGTCGGTTTCATCAACGGTGGCGCCTGCCGGGGCGCGGCCACATCGCCATCACGGCCATCGCCGCATCACACTAAAGTCGGAGATTTTCGGGCGGCCGGCACCGACGCTCGTCGGAGGTGCCGCGTCGCCGTCCTGGCTACGCTGGGCCGATGGTGACGTACCGGAACGCGCTGCGGCGGGTCCTCGCGCTGGACCCGCGCGCGATCAGCGCGGCCTCCGTGACGTTGTGCCTGTTCCTGACCTTCTTGGCGGTCAAGACGCCGTGGGCGCCGCTGCCGCGCGTGGTCATCGCCGGCGCCGGGCTGGTCGCCACGGGTGCCGTGTGGTTCCGCGACCGGTGGCCGACGGCGGTCGCCGCCGTCGGGGCGGGCGCGTACGTCCTGTCGGGCAACCCCGGGCCGCTGCTGATCGGCCTGTTCTCCGGTGCGGGAGCGCGGCTGGGCGCGCGGTTCGCGGCGCTGGCCGCGATCGGCGTGGCGGGATTCCTGGGGCAGCAGTGGGTCGACGACGGCAGGTTCAGCATGGACGCCCTGGTCCCCGCGCTGGCCGCCACCGCCGTCGTGCTGGTGGCGGGTGGGTACGCCGCCACCCGCCGCGAGCTCACCAGCTCACTGCGCGAACGCGCGGAGCGCGCCGAGGCCGAACAGCACCTGCGTCACGAACAGGCCAGGGCCGCCGAACGCGGCCGGATCGCGCGGGAGATGCACGACGTGCTCGCGCACAAGGTCACCCTCATCTCGCTGCACGCCGGCGGATTGGAGGTCAACCCCGGCGCGGAACCGGCGCGGATCGAGCGGGAGGCGGCGCTGATCCGGGTCACCGCGCAGGAGGCCCTCGAGGAGCTGCGGAAGATCGTGGGCGTACTGCGGGCCGGACATGACGACATATTTCCTGACCTGCGGAGATTGGTGGAGTCCTGGACGTCGGCCGGCAACACCGTCACGCTGCACGGCGACCTCGACATGTTGCCGGTGGCGACGGCCCGGGCCGCGTACCGGCTCGTACAGGAAGGGCTGACCAACGCGCACAAGCACGCCTTCGGAGCACCCGTCACCGTCTCGGTGACCAGCAGCCCGCAGGACGGCGTCACGATCACGGTCACCAACGGGCCATCGCTCCGGCCCGCCGCACGCCCCTCCGGCACCCGGGCCGGTCTCGTGGGCCTGGCGGAACGTTTCCGGCTGATCGGCGGAACGGTTCGCGGCGCGCCCGACGATGCGGGAGGCTGGCGTCTCGAGGGTCGGTTGCCGGGGGACACGCATGATCAGAACGCTGCTGGTGGATGACGAGTCGCTGATCCGCGCCGGACTGCGGTTCATCCTCGAATCCGCACCCGACGTGGAGGTCGTGGGGGAGGCCGCGGACGGCGACGAGGCGGTCGAGGCCGTTCACCGCCTGGGGCCGGACGTCATCCTCATGGACATCAGGATGCCGCGGACCGACGGCCTCGCCGCCACCGAGGCCATCCGCCGGCTCGCCCGTGCGCCCGCGGTCGTGATCCTCACCACGTTCGACAGCGACGAGCACGTCTTCACTGCCCTGGAGGCCGGGGCCTGCGGTTTCCTCCTCAAGGACACCTCGCCGCACGACCTGATCCGCGCCGTACGCCTCGCGCACGGCGGTGACTCGATGCTGTCCCCGCAGGTGACCCGGCGGCTGATCCACCGGGTCACCACCGACGCGCCCATCCGGCGTCGCCGCGACGCGCTCGCCCGGCTGGAGAGCCTCACCGGCCGCGAACGCGAGGTGCTCACCGAGGTGGGGCTCGGCCGTTCCAACACCGAGATCGCGGCCAGCCTGCACATGAGCGAGGCCACCGTCAAAAGCCACATCTCCCACCTGTTCGACAAGCTCGCCGTCACCAACCGGGTACAGGTGGCCATCGCCGCCTACCGCGCCGGCCTGGTGGAGTGAGCATCGTCGCGTCGGTGGCCTGCCGACGGCCTCACGACGTGGGCGGGTCGCCGGCCCCTCTCGTCGCCGCGCCGGTCGGGGCGGTGTCGTGCCGGTGCTGCGGGCCGAGCACGCGCAGCAGGTCCAGCGCCTCGGTGCCGCCGGGTGGCGGAGTGAAGACCCGCAGTCGCTGGTCCGCCGCGGGCGTCGCGAGCACCTCGCAGTCGAATTCGATCCTGCCGAGTTCGGGATGCACGAGCCGGTACGGGTGGGACCTGCGCACCGCGACCTCGTGCCGGTCCCAGAGCGCCGCGAACTCGGCGCTGGCCGCGCGCAGCCGCGTGACCAGCACGCGGGCCGCCGCGTCGTCCCCGCGGCGGGCCACCGCGGCGCGCAGGTCGGCGACCAGCTGCCGGGCGTGCTCCTCGTGCTCCTCGGGTGCGAAGTGGCTGCGCACGTCCGGCTCGGTGAACCAGCGCAGCACGATGTTGCGGTCCTCCCGGGCCACCGTGCACACACACCCGAACAACGCCTTCGCCATGTCGTTCTGCGCCAGCAGGTCGCCCAGATCGCTCAGGACCTGGACCGGAACGCTGTCCAGCCGGTCGAGGAGGTACAGCATGCTCGGCCGCAGGTACTCCCCGGCCCGCGCCCCCTCAGGCGGGCGATGCCCGGCGAGCAGGTACAGGTGGTCCCGCTCGTCGATGGTCAGCCGCAGCGCGCGCGTCAACGCGCCCAGCAGCTGAACCGAGGGCTGCGGGCTCCTGGCCTGCTCCAGCCGCATGTAGTAGTCGGCTGACATCCCGGCGAGCGCCGCGACCTCCTCGCGGCGCAGTCCCGGCGTGCGCCGCCTCGGCCCCTCGACCAGCCCGACGTCACGCGGGGTCAGCCGTTCTCGGGACCGCCGCAGAAAATCGGCGAGGTCGTCGCGATTCATCCCCATATCGGTAGTGATACCACCATTTGTCAAACGCATCCCCGGACCGTCGATCCCAGGAAGAGCGCTCCGTTCCTGAGCCGTCGCAAGTGATGGCACGGTCGTGGTGTGGCCGTCCGAGGCCCATCCGAACGAGGAAGAGCGGTGATCATGCGATGAAGGCGGTGCGGTTCCATGAGTACGGCGGGATCGACGTCCTGCGGGTGGAGGAGGTGGAGCGTCCGGTGCCCGGTCCCGGGCAGGTGCTGGTCGAGGTCCGCGCGGCCGGGATCCAGCCCGGCGAGGCGATGATCCGGCAGGGCGCGCGGCACGAGCGCTGGCCGTCGACGTTCCCCTCCGGGCAGGGCAGTGACCTGGCCGGCCTCGTGGTGGAGCTCGGCCCGCACGTGCGCGGCGTCGCGGTGGGCGACGAGGTCCTCGGCTTCACCCACAGAAGGGCGAGCCACGCGGAGTACGTCGTGGTGGACGATGTGCAGCTGACCCCGCGTCCGAAGGGGCTGTCCTGGGACGTGGCGGGGTCGTTGTACGTGGCCGGCACGACGGCGTACGCCACCGTGTTCGCGGTCGACCCCGGTCCGGGCGACACGGTCGTCGTGTCCGGTGCGGCGGGCGGCGTCGGCTCCCTTGCCGTGCAGCTCGCGCGGCGTCGCGGCGCCACGGTGATCGGGCTGGCGAGCGAGCCGAACCACGCTTGGTTGAAGGTTCGCGGTGTCATTCCGGTCGAGTACGGAGAGGGCGTGGCCGAGCGGATCCGGCACGCCTGCGGCGGGAACGCCGACGCGTTCATCGACACGTTCGGCGACGGCTACGTGGAGCTGGCAGTGCGGTTGGGGGTGCGGCCCGAGCGGATCGTCACGATCCGCGACTGGCAGGCCGCGGCCAAGGTCGGCGCGCGGACGGACGGAGAAGGCGCCGCGGCGTGCGCGGTCGTGCTCGGCGAGCTGGCACGGCTCGCCGCGCGCGGGGAGCTCGAGGTGCCGATCGCCCGCACCTACCCACTGGAGCAGGTACGGGACGCGTTCCGCGACCTGGAACAGCGGCACACCCACGGCAAGATCGTGCTCCGCCCTCAGCCAGGGCAGGCACGGCCCCGATGAGCCTCGGCGTCGAGATCGCGGAAGACGAAGCTGTCGGTCACCAGCCTGCCGCGGTGCAGAATTCGTCCCCTACGCCCGGCGCCGTCGGCCATGGGTCGTAGCAGGCTTTCCACGGCCCTCCCGCGCTACCGACGGTCGCGGTGTTGTAATTGCCGTTCGAGGGAATGGTCACCGCGGCGGTCTTCGTACCGGCGGCGCTTCTGAGGAACAGCTGGTCGCCCTCGAAGGCACCCACCGCCTGCCCGTGATAACCGTTCCTTGTTCCACCGGTGCCGTCGCAGTACCAGAGCCGTAACGACCCCCCGTGCGTGTCGGCGACCAGGCGGCACGGAGCCAGGGCGGTGGCTCCGGCCGCCGCCGGGGCCGCGAACAGGGCGGCTCCTCCGATGATCACAGAAGTGGCGGCGACGACGAGTTTGCTGATCCGCATCCGCACGTGCCCCTCGCATCCTTTCGTCGAATTCGGCTGGAAGCGAGTCTGGATGATGGCGGTCAATGGAGGACAGGACATGGGCCGGACATTCACCGGACATTTCTCGCGTACGAATCTCCATTTTCGCCGCCATACCTATGCTCGGCTTCATGGGGAACACCGAGAAAGAGACGGTCTTGAGGCTGCAGCGGCAGTTCGACGAGGCCGAATTGGCCGCGGACGCCGACCGTTTGCGCGGGTTACTGGCCGACGACTTCCTGTCGATCGGGCCCAAGGGCTACGTGCTCGACAAGGAGCAGTGGATCGGCCGTCACGCCCAGTTCGCGTACCACGCCCTGGACACCAGCCGGATCGACGTCCGGATGTATGGCGACGCCGCGATCGTCCGCAACGTGCAGAGCAACAAGGCGACCTCTCACGGCCGGCCGGTGGCGCTGCGGGTCCGGGTGTCCCAGGTATGGGTGAAGCAGGAGGGCTCGTGGCGGTTGGCGGGCATCCAGTTCAGCCCGATGGCCGACGACGCATAGCGATGACCGGATCCCGGCGGTGGATCGCCCTGTCCGTCGTCTCCGTGGCTCAGCTGATGGTGGCCCTGGACGCGACGATCATGAACATCGCGTTGCCCTCGGCGCAGCAGGCCCTGCATCCGTCCGACGCCGACCGGCAGTGGGTGGTGACCGCGTACACGCTGGCCTTCGCGGGCCTGTTGCTGCTGGGCGGGCGGATCGCCGACTACCTCGGCCGCAAGCGGGTCTTCCTGGCCGGCCTGGCCGGGTTCATGGCCGCCTCGGCCGTCGCGGGCGCGGCGGTGAACTTCCCCATGCTGGTCGCGGGCCGGGCGTTGCAGGGCGCCTTCGCCGCGGTCCTGACCCCGACCGCGCTGTCACTGCTGGTCGTGACGTTCACCGCGCCGAAGGAGCGGGCCAGGGCGTTCGCGGTCTACGGCGCGATCGCCGCCGGCGGGGGAGCGGCGGGGCTGCTGGCGGGCGGTCTGCTGACGGAGTTCGCGTCGTGGCGCTGGTGCCTGTACGTGAACGTCATCATCGGACTGGTGGCCGGTCTGGCCGGGCTATGGGCGCTGGCCGGTGGCGAGTCCCAGGGCGGGCAGCGGCTCGACGTGCTCGGCGTGCTGCTGGTGACGAGCGGGCTCGGCGCCGTGGTGTACGCGTGCACGCAGGCGGTGGGGGCCGGATGGGGCGCGGCGCAGGTGATCGTCCCGCTCGGGGCGGCCGTGCTGTTGCTGGCGTCGTTCGTGCTGTGGGAGTCGCGTGCCGCTCAGCCGCTGCTGCCCCTGCGCCTGTTGTGGGAGCGCAACAGGGGCGGCGCCTGCGTGGCCTCGGGGCTGGCGATCGTCGGGCTGTTCGGCATGTCGCTGCTGCTCACGTACCACTTTCAGGCGGTGCTGGGCTACTCGCCGTTCCAGGCGGGGCTGGCCTTCCTGCCCATGACGCTGGCCGTGGCGGTCAGCGCGTTCGGCATCGCCAGCCCGTTGCTGCCGCGGGTGCCCGCGCGGTTGCTCATCGTGCCCGGGCTGCTCGTCACGGCCACCGGCCTGCTGCTGCTCACCAGGCTCACTCCGGACAGCGGCTACCTCACCGTGATCGTGCCGGCCGAGGTGCTGCTGGGCGGGGGGATCGGCTGCGTCATCACCCCCGGATTCAGCGTCGTGACCCAAGGAATCGACCGCCGGGAGGCCGGCGTGTCCTCGGCCATGGTCAACACCGCCCAGCAGGTGGGCGGCTCGCTCGGCGCCGCGCTGCTGAACACGGTCGCCACCGCGGCCACCGCCGCCTCTCTGCGCGCGGGCGTTCCGCAGGCGCGGGCGCTGGTCCACGGGTACACGAGCGCGACGGCGTGGGGGGCGGGGGTCCTGCTCCTGGCCGCCGCGCTGGCGGCCCTGCTGATCAACGTACCCGTCCCGGAGGCTCAGGCCAGGCAGCGGTAGAGGGGAACGCCTCGCGTACCGGCTCTGGCGCAGCGCCACGGCCTGCCACCCCGCCTCCTCGGGAAGCGCCGCCAGGCGAGCCCTCCGCGCCCGCGCCCCTGGATTGTCACCACGTGGGTGCCGGGCGAGCCTGCCGACCGCGTCCCCGTCACGCGCGGTGCGGAGGCGGCCGACGCCCTGGCCGCCTTCCTGACCGCTCTGCACCGACCCGCACCCGACCAGGCACCCGCCGGCCGGGGCCGCGGAGGGCCGCTGGCCGGCTACGCCGAGAGTTTCGCCCAGCAGCTCGCCTCGGCCACCGACATGGGGCTCATCCCCGCCCCGGACGCCGTCCGCGCCGTCTGGGAAGACGCCGCCGCCGCGCCCGACTGGGCAGGCCCGGCGCTGTGGCTGCACGGCGACCTGCATCCGGCCAACGTCCTCACCGCGGACGGCACCATCTGCGGCGTGATCGACTTCGGTGACCTGTTCGCCGGCGATCCGGCCTGCGACCTCGCCGCCGCCTGGACCCTGCTGCCGGACGGCGCCGCCGACCGCTGCTACGCGGCCTACCAGCCGGTCCCGGACGCCGCGACCCTGCGCCGCGCCCGCGGATGGGCGGTGCTGCGCGCCCTCAGCGGCCTCCTCATCGGGGAAGCCGGCGTCCGCGGCCGCCGAGGCGGCAAGGCCACGTGGGGCCCACCCGCCCACGCCGCACTGCGACGCCTCATCGCCACGACCCATCGCTAGTCCCCGGCGAAGACCATGGTCGCCGTCACCGGGCCGAAGGACGGCGCCAGGACGCCGAGCCAACGAATCCTGACGCCGACGACCGGTGCGCTGCGATCGCCGCGGGCTGCTTCCCACGCGCGCGCATACCGTCGCGGTCAATCGCGGGAACGATGGACGACCTCCTTCTTGGACCGTCCGGGATAGACCACGATCAGATGCCACTCGGCGGGCAGCATGCTGACGGCGTCCTCGTCGGCCCGCGCGTAGACCCGCACCCGGTAGTGCCCCGGCCCCTTGATCGCCAGGTTGGGCAGGGCCCGCCCGGCTCCCTCCACGCCGCCCGGTTGCATGGTCGGCACCGTCAGACGGCCGCTTCGGCTGGTGACCCCCACCTCGGCCACTTCCTCCCAGCCTTTGAGCCGTAGCGGCGGAGCCTTGCCGAACGCCTTGACGGTCACGCAGACAGTCGTCTCCCGGGTCGTCTCGATGCCCACGCCGGTCTCCCCGGCCGTGAGCAGCCCGTCGTAGTCCCGCTCGACTCCGTCCTGGTTGTCCGGATCCGCGTCGTCGGCGAGGTGGTAGCCGCCGCCTTCGGAGGTGAAGTACGCGGCCGTCCCCTGCTTGCGGGCGCGCGCCTTGGGCCATGGGTCATGGCAGGCGGCGTTGCTCGCGGCGATGTAATCGGCCTCTTCCTTGACCATCTGCTCGTCCGAGGGCATCAGGTCCGAGCCGCCGATGACGTCGGGGCACAGGAACACCAGCGCGCTGTCCAGCCCGTGCATGTTGATCGTCCGGTCCTGGCTGCGCAGCCATTCGTCGGTTCTCTTCCAGTTCGGCTGGGCGCACAATGCCCTGCCGTACGCCAGGAGAGCCTGGTCGGACTCGTCGTCGGGGAACATCGGTCCGCCCGCGTCCCGTACCAGGCACAGGAAGGCCCGCTCCCGATCCGCCATCCGCGTGTCGTCGAACTCGCGGTGCCGCTCGGTCCATGCGGGGCAGCTGACGTCGTAAGGCGGTCGGTGAGGGGAGCCGGGGCCCTCCTCGCCCCCGAGCAGCCCGGCCAGCAGCGCGAGGGTCACGACGCCGGCGAGCATCCGCGACGGTCCCGCCATCGCTTGCGGCCGGCGGCCGTCCGCGAACTCATGGGCACCGCGCGCCCACCAGGTCGGCCCGAACACGTTCAGCGGCACGAGGACCCACACGGAGAACGGCAGATCCCCCACCTGTCAGGTGAGGGAAGCCCCGCCACTCCGAGCACCACGGCCAGGGGTGGGCGGGGAACCGCCGCGGGGCCGGAGCGGTATCGGTGGACGGCTGACCAGGCTTGGGTAAGGATGAGATGATCTTACTGGACGCCTGATGGGCCTCGCCATCGACGGCGTCCGCACAAGGGACCCGGCGCCACTATGCGGCGATGTGCTCCGGGCGGACGCCCATGCCGATGAAACGGCCCATGACGTGGCGCAGCGGCGGCAGCGCCCGGAACGCCGTGAAGATCGGAGGCACGTGCCGGGTCGTGTCGTCGCCCAGGTCCTTGGGATAGAGATCCCGCAGGATTCCCAGCTGGAAGGCCTGGGTCACCCTCGCGGCGCGCTCCCTGCGGGCCTGCACCCGGGCCAGATCGGCTTCCTCGGGGATGCCGCCCCGGGTGAGAAGCGGACCCAGCAGGTTGGCGGTGGCCACCGCGTCCTGCACCGCCAGGTTGATGCCCACGCCGCCCGCGGGAGACATGGCGTGGGCGGCGTCACCGATGCACAGCAGTCCCGGCCGATGCCACAGGGGCAGCCGGTCCACCCGCACGGTCAGCTGGTGCACGGCCTCCCAGCCGTCGAGCTCCCGCACGCGGTCACGCAGGGCGGGTGCCAGATCCGCCACCCGTTCCCGGAACGCCGGCAGCCCGGCGGTCTTGAGCTCGGCGAAGGCGGCGGCCGGAATCGCATAGGCGATCTGCCAGTAGTCGCCACGGTCGATGGAGATCAGCGCTCCCTTGCCGCCCTGGAAGAAGGGCACCCGATCCTGTGCCCGGCGGGGCAGGCGGAACCACAGCACGTCCATGGGCGGCGAGTCGCTCACGGGTGCCAGGCCCGCCCGCGCCCGTACGGTGGAGTGCCGGCCGTCCGCGCCGATCACCAGATCGGCCCGCACCTCCACGGGACCGTCCCCGGTGTCGGCCAGGACGCCGGTCACCCGCCCACGCTCGGAGAGGAGGTCCGTGGCCTCGGCACGGCGCAGGAGGCGGAAGGAGGGGTAAGCTGCGGCCTTGCCGGCGAGGAAGTCCAGCACGTCCCACTGCGGCATGAACGCGATGTAGGGGCAGCGCACCTTCAAGCGGCTGAAGTCGGCGAAGGTGACGTCCCTGCCGCCCATGTTGACCGTGACCTCGGGCATCTTGGTGTGCGGAAGGCCGAGGAACTCCTCGATCCACCCCAGCTCGGCGATCAGTTCCAGCGTGGAGGGATGGACGGTGTCGCCGCGGAAGTCCCGCAGGAAGTCCGCGTGTTTCTCCAGCACGATCACCTCCACGCCCTGGCGGGCCAGGAGCAGCCCGGCCATCATCCCCGCCGGGCCTCCGCCGACGACACAGCACTGTGCGCGCATCTCATCCTTCTTCCGGAAACAGCAGCCCGACCAGGGCCGCGATGTCGATGGGGGTGCCCATCCGCCGGTTGACGGCCACCGTGGCGAACAGGGTCCTGGCCGCCGTGGCGGTGTCGTGGGCGCGAAGCTCGCCGGCGGCGACCCGCTCGGCCAGGAAGTCGCCGATCAGTCGCTGCCCTTCACCCACCAGCGTCGCCAGCGGTGCGCGGCCCTGGGCGGCGCTGAAGAACACCGCCATCAGCTCGGCGTGCTCGGCCAGCAACCCGTCGAACGCCTCCAGCAACTCGGTCAGCACCTCGGTGGCCGCGCGCGCGTCGTGACGCTCCGCGCGCAACTCCCGTAGCCGGGGCAGGAAGCCCCGCTCCGACAGGAGCGTCTCCACCATCGCCTCTTTGCTGTCGAAGTAGCGGTACAGCAGGCCGGGCGTCACTCCGGCCGCCTGCGCCACGTCCTTGACCGTCGCGCCGTCCACGCCCTTGTCGGCGAACACCTTCAGGGCCGCGTCCAGCAGCTGCTCCCGGCGCCACACCGCCTGCTCGCTTCGTGTCCTGGCCATCGCCTCGCACCTCGTTGAATAAACGTTTATTCAATATAGCAGGTTGACTCTGACGCTGGGTCAACCTCTCACCATGGTCGGCATGACCACGAGAACCAACGCGACCGAGGCCGTCGCCGGACCGCCCAAGCCGTACGGCGACAACAAGGCGGACCAGACAGCCGGCCAGCGGACGACCACCGACATGCCGACCGGCGGCGACGGGGAGCGAGGCGACACGACCATGCGGCACTTCACGGTCCACCACGACGGCGTCACGATCCCGGTGTCTCGCGGCGGCCGGGGACGACCGCTGGTCCTGTGCCCCGGGCTGAACTCGACGCAGGCCGACCTGTACGAGCTGACCGGGCTGCTGCGGCGCGACCACGACGTGGTGACCTTCGACCTCAGGGGTCACGGCCTCGCCTCGGCCGCCGACCGCTACTCCTTCGAGGCGTTCCGCAGCGACCTCGTCGCCGTACTGACGGAGCTGGGACGCCTCGGCCTGCCCTCACCGCCCGTGCTCGTGGGCTACTCGCTGGGCGCGGACCTGGCCGTGCACTATGCCTCACAGCGTCCTGACGACGTCGCCGGGCTGGTGCTCATCGACGGGGCGAACCCCTTGCCCGAACCTTTCATCACCGATGCCGACCTGCCGGATTTCCGCGCGATGGCGCGGGACCTGGCCGCGCGGCAGGAGGCCGAGCGGGGGACCGCGCGTCAGGTGTTGCTCACCGCACAGGAGATCCACGACCTGAACCTCGAGATCGACGTGGTCCGGTCCGCAATCCTCGACCGCTACCGGGAGATCGACCGTCCCATCAGCATGATCATGTCGAGCTCGATCGCCGGAGACAGCGGTGAGGGGCGTGCGCCACGGCACAACCGGCTCTGGCGTGCCGGTATCGAGCGGCTCGTCCGAGAGCGGCCGCACGTCGTCGCATCCTGGCTCGACGCCGATCACCGGCTGATCTTCACCCACGCCCCGCAGATCGCCCAGCTCATCCGGAGCACACAGGTGCCGGCGACTTCTTAACAGCTCCGGGGGGAGAGCGGCCGTCGTACGCCGGGGTGACCGCGCGCGTGACGCGGCACCATCACGCTGCCGGCGCCGGAGCGAGGCCACCCCGGCCGGCGGCGAGCTGATCAAAGGCCCGGCCGTTCGCCGGGGCGGGGTTCCGCTGGCGCGGGTCGACATGGTGCCGCTCCGGCGGATGAAGACACTCGCCCAGTCCGGGACTGGCAGCAAGGCGCGCTGCTGGCGCGTCTGCACGAGCCGCGGAAGACCGCGACGAGGTAGGCGGTGACCCGGTCGTGGGAGGCTGAGGCGATCGACTATGCGCTCGAACTGTTCGCGCTGCGGGTGGCCTCGCGGCTGATCTCGCCGGCGCGCCGCACGTCGTCCCGAGCTGACCGGGGCCCTGGTCGCTCATCGCGCCTGCCCGCCGACGGCGGTCAGCGCCGCGCGGCAGCGGTCGAGCAACGTCTCGTCCTCGGTGACCTGCGCGGTGCTGTAGCCGTCCTCGCGCGCGTTGTGCCGGCGTGCGCGTCCCAGTTCGGCGGTCAGCAGCGGGACCGAGCCCGCCGCGACCGGGCCCAACTCGGCCCAGAGCGCGGCGACCCTGCGCCGGATGTGGACGTTCGTCGCCCACACCCGTTCGAGCACCGGCAGCGCGGGGGCCGGGTCGCCGGTGATCCGCCACAGCGCGTGGGCGGCCGAGAGCACGAGCCAGCCGTGCGGGTCCTTGCGGCGGGCCAACCGGCGCAGCCGCGTGCTCTGGGGCTGCGTGGCCTGACCCAGTTCGGCCAGGAGCCCGGCCGCCTCGCGCCAGGCGTACGTGCTGTCGTCGTCGAGACACCGGTTGGCGACCGCAAGGGCCGCGTCAGCGGAGCCGGTCACCTGCCACAAGGCCCGGGCCGCCGGCACCGCGAGCCGGTGGTCCGCTGTGGCAACGGCCTGGCGGAGGACCGGCAGGCATTCCCCGGCATCGGGATCGATCGCCGCGAGCGCCACCAGCACGGCCGGGGTGACGGGGCCGCCGAGCAGGTCGGGCAGGGCTTCGGCGGCGGCCGGGCCGATCGCGGCGAGCGCGCGGACGATGCTGTCGCGACGGTGGTCGTGCGGGTCGTCGGCGGGCAGGTCGCGCAGGCGGCGCAGCAGCAGCGGCAGCAGTGGCACCGCGCGTGGCCCGAACCCGATCACACACGAGCCGGCGTCGTTCGGCATCGGCTCGCGATCGAGCGCCCAGGCCAGCATCGGCAGTGCACGCGGGTCACCCGCCCCGCTGAGAGCCCGCAGCGCCGGCGAGACGGTCGGCAGCCCGTGCGACCGCTCGATCACCCACGGCAGGTGGGCGTCCGCCTCGGTGTGCGAGGTCCGCCGGGTCGTCGACTCCAGCGCCGCCGCCAAGGCGTCCGCGGCGGGCGCGGCCAGCTCGCCCAGATGCTCCAGTACGCCGACCGCCCGCGGTCGCGTGCGCGGATGCCCATCGCCGATCCGCTCGCCGACCAGACCGATCAGCTCACGGTAGTCGCCGCGCCAGTCGTCGACGAGATTGCCCGCTGCTGTCAGGGCGTCCAGGTGACGCTCCCAGTCCTGGGATCGCAGCAGGCCCGCCAGCAGACGCATCCGGTCGTCCACGCGGTCGCCGAAGGACGCGCTCAGGCCGCGCACGAGTGCGGCTGCTCCGGGGGCCCGCCGGCCTTCGTCGTCCTGTTCGCGTAACCGGCGTACGGCACCGATGAGGGTGCCGGTCTCGAACCCGGCGGGCGCGGTGACCCCCGTACCTGATCCGTAGACGGCCGCGAGCAGCTCCAGCGCCTCGTCGACCTCGGCCACCGGCGGCTCGTCCGGCGCGCCGGGCAGCGAGGCGAACTCGGCCAGGGCCACCAGCCGGAGCTGCAGGTCAGGCTCCGCCGCGACGATCCCCGCCAGCCAATCGCGCAGCGCGGGGTCGACGCCTTCCTCGCACCGCGCCAGCGTGCCGGCCGTACGCACGATCGCGCGCCGCACATGCTCGTCGGACTCGTCCACCAGGCGTCCGGCCAGGCGCGCCAGCGCCTCCCGCCGCCGGCGTGCGCAGGCGGGCAGCACCTCGAGCGCCGCCTCGCGCACCCGCGGGTCCGCGTCCGCCAGCAGCCGCTCCCACAGCGGGTACGCCGCCGCGACCGCCTCGTTGGCCTTCCGGTACGGCCCGGACAGCTCGGTGGGATCCTCGGCTGAACCCATGCTGGCCAGCAGTTCCATGACACCGGGACGGCCGGGGAGGTCCGGGCGTTCGGCGATACGCAACAGAAACGGGATCGCCGCGATCGTGCACGGATAGACGTCGCCCTGGTGGTGCACCGCGCCGTACATGCCGTCGAGCGCGCTCTCGCGGACGGCGGGATCGGGGTCGATCAGGTCACGCAGCAGGCCCGGCACCTCGGCGGCGGACCCATAGGCGTGGCGCATGCGCCCCCAGCGGATCTCGTCCAGGCCGGCGAACAGGTCCTCCTCGACTGTCATGGGCAGACATCTTGCCAAAGGTACGGGCGCGAGCCCCGTCCTGCCGACCCTTCCCACGGGCGGGACGCCGCCAACGTCCCCATCTCACCGAACACGTGAGCGGCCCGGGTCCTGGTCACCCGTCGAGCAGAGCGCGCCTCCATCTCCACGGCCAACTGTATTGAATGATACTATCTCGATTGATACCGTAATGAATGTAGGAGCATAGAGCAGGCAGGGGGTAACGATCATGGATGTCCATGAGGCCGTCACGAGCCGACGGGCGGTGCGCGGATTCGCCGACCGGCCCGTCCCGATGGAGGTGCTGAAGCGCGTGCTGTCCGCCGCGGCCTGGTCGCCGTCCGGATCGAACCTCCAGCCCTGGCACGTCTACGTGGTAACCGGCGACCCGCTTGCCGAGATCAAGAAGCGCGCCGCCGAGCGCCTGGCCGCGGGGAATCCCTGGGATGAGCGGGAGTACGAGATGTACCCCCCCGCGCTGAAATCCCCGTACCGCGAGCGCCGATCCGACTTCGGCCGGGAGCGCTACGGCGCGCTCGGAATCGCGCGTGAGGACTGGGAGGCGCGGCAGAGGGCCGCGGCCGAGAACTGGGAGTGCTTCGGCGCGCCCGTCGCCCTGTTCTGCTACATCGACCGCGACAAGGGGGCCGCCCCAATGGGCCGACGTCGGCATGTATCTGCAGACCGTCATGCTGCTACTGCGCGCCGAAGGGCTGCACAGTTGCCCGCAGATGGCGTGGTCGGTGTACCGCAGGACCGTCGCGGAGGTCCTGCACCCTCCGGACGAGCTCGTCCTCTTCTGCGGCATGTCCATCGGGTTCGAGGACGTCACGGTGGACCACGTCCGTACGGGCCGCGCGCCGCTCGATGAGACGGTCACGTTCGTCGAGTGTTCCGGGCCTGCCGTGCCGGCCACGCTCCCGACCCGCCGAGCACTGCGCACAAGCTGCTCCCGCACGCCGCCGCAGGCGATCCGCGCGTACGTCGAAGGTGACCGGGGTCGGGGGGCACACGCGGCGCGTTTTTGGGGCGCACTTCGACCGCATTCGTTCTGTAGTGGCGCGGTGCCACAATCCAGTCCGATCCTTACCAGTCCCGGAGGCCGTCTGGTTTCATTCCATGTCGCGCTGACACAGCACGCGGAAGGTCGTGAGGATGTAGGCATGAGTTCATCGCAGCCCCTCGCCGACCCCGGGTCCGAGCCGGACACAACCTCAGGCGGGGCGGTGAATACTGCTGGCGCGGGCTCCGGCCCCCCATCGCCGCACACCCCTGGGTCTGCCCCGGGTCACCGCTACTTGCTCGACAACGCCCGGGTGGAGGCGGGCGAGCGGTTCACCTGGCTGGCCGAGCTGTTCGACGGTGCCACATGGGGGCACTTCGACCGGCTCGGAGTGAAGGCGGGCTGGCGCTGCTGGGAAGTCGGTGCCGGAGGCCCCAGCATTCCCGAGGCACTCGCCACGGCCGTCGGACCAACCGGTTACGTGCTGGCCACGGACATCAATCCGGCCTGGTTGGACCCGCACGGCGGGTACGAGGTGCTCCGGCACGACATCGTCGGTGACCCGCCGCCGCAGCCAGGCGCGTTCGACCTGGTACACGCCCGGCTCGTGCTCGTCCACGTGCCCGACCGTGCCCGGGCTTTGGCGACGATGGTGGCGGCGCTGCGCCCCGGTGGCTGGCTGTTGGTCGAGGACGCCGATACCGAGCTGCAGCCGCTGGCCTGCCTCGATGAGGTCGGCCCGGCACAGCAGCGCGCCAACCGGCTGCGGCGCGCCGTCCGGGAGTTGATGACCCGCCGCGGCGCCGACCTGCGCTACGGCCGTACGCTGCCGCGGGCGTTGCGTGCGGCCGGCCTGGTCGATGTCACGGCGGCCGGCTGCTTCCCGGTCGGCGGGGTAGCCTGCGACCGGCTGGAGACCGCGACGGTGCGCATGGTCCGCGCCGAGTTGCTCGCCGCTGGGTTGGCCGACGACGCCGAGATCGACGCGCACCTGGCCGCCATCGATGCCGGCGAGCTCGACCTCACCCTCGCGCCGCTGATCTCGGCATGGGGACGCCGCCCGGGACAGCCCGCGGCGTCCGGGCCGCGGTCAGCCACAGGCCGGTGAATACGGCGCAGGCCAGCGTCACGGCGCCCGCCGCGAGGAAGGCGCTGTTGAGGCCGGATTCGAAGGAGGCGCCGCCGGACTCCCGTGTGTGGACGATCGCCCCGAGCACCGCCACGCCGAGCACCGCGCCGATCTGCCGGGTGGTGCTGCTGACGCCCGAGGCGAGGCCGCCCTCCTGCGGGCTGACCGCCTGGATGGCGGCCCCGGTCAGCGGCGACATGGTCAGAGCGAACCCGATGCCGACGACCGCCAGCCGCCACCACACGTTCCCGTAGCCGGTATCGGCGTGGACGAAGCCCAGCGCCAGCAGCCCCAGCCCGGCCAGCGCCAGGCCGATGCCGACGACGACGCGGAAGCCGTACCTGGCCGCGAACCGGCCCGCGAACGGGCTGACGATCACCATGGCCAGCGAGGTGGGCAGCGTCCGCAGCCCGGCGACCAGGATCGAACTGCCCTGGACGTAGACGAAGAACTGGGAGAAGAAGAACGACGACCCCATCAGCGCGAACCCGACCACGACCATCGCCGTGTTGGACACCGTGAACAGCCGCTGACGAAAAAGCCGCAGCGGCAGCATCGGCGTCGACACCCGACCCTCGACCACGACGAACGCGGCCAGGAGCACCAGCCCGGCGGCGAAGCTGCCCAGGATCACCGGCGAGGCCCAGCCTCGGGAACCGCCCTCGATCAGGCCGTAGGTCACAGCGCCCACGCCCGCGACGGACAGGACCGTGCCGGGGACGTCGATCGGCGGCGCGCTCGGGTTGCGGGACTCTCCCAGCACGCGCAGCCCGGCCAGCAGCAGGACCGCCCCGATGGGCACGTTGACCAGGAAGATGGCGGGCCACCCGAAGGCCTCCACCAGGATCCCGCCCGCCAGCGGTCCGGCGGCCAGGCCGATGCCGCTGAACCCGGCCCACAACCCGATCGCTCTGACGCGCTCCCTCGGGGCGGGATACGCGGCGGCGAGCAACGCCAGCGAGGCAGGGCTCAGCGCCGCCGCCCCCACGCCCTGCAGCACCCGCCCGGCGATCAGCCAGCCGATCGAGGGCGCGAGCGAACACACCACCGACGCGGCCGTGAACACCACCACCCCGGCCAGGAACACCCGCCTGCGGCCGAACCGGTCGGCGAAGACGCCGCCCGACAGCAGCAGCATGGCCACCAGCAGCACGTAGGCGTCGACGATCCACTGCAGGCCGGTCAGCCCGGTGTGCAGCCGCTGCTGCATGTCGGGCAGGGCGGCGCCCACGATCGTGTTGTCGAGCAGCACCATGAACTGACCTGCGCAGGTCAGGGTGAGCAACGCTTTCACGCGAACTCTCCTCAAGCAGTTGATTACTGGTCTCACGCTTTCGAACGCGGTCACTGGTGTGCGGGATCTTCTCCACGCTCGGCCACTGGTTCGCGCCCGCTTCGCCGACCTGGGCGGCCAGCGGTTCCGGCGCACCGACCCGAACCCCTGGCAGCTACGGGCCGCTGGGAGTGATCGCCCGCAACGGACACGCGCACACAGATCGCGTTGATCACCTTGTCGTCCTCGTCGGTCAGTTCCGCCGAGGTCACTTCACCGGCACGCATGGCGGCCGCGAGTTCTTCGGCCGATCGAAAAGTCGATTCCATGAATGTGCACCCTAATGGCTTGTCACAAGCGCTCGAAAAGCCGAAAAACTGCCTCCGAGACGTCGCGTCCCAGGTCAGCGGGGATAGCGATGGGCAGGCCATAAAACGGCGCTCCGCACAATGAGATAGATGTCTCCATGCTCATCGGTGCATGGCCATAGCGTGCGGGATTTGTCCAGTAGCGGAATAACTCTTTTAAATCTTCGCGTGACGGGCCCTGGGCGGGTGAGACCAGAGTCCATGGCGCATGAGTGCCCTCCCGGCCGAAGGGCAGCGACTCCAGGGTGTCGGTGTGGGCGGGCAGTGAGTTCGTCCGGCCACCGGGATACGGGCAGGAACGCCGTGCCGCGGGGCTCCGCGATCTCCTCGTCCGTGAGCTGCCGTGACACCGTCCGGCCGCAGATGGTGTTTCATGGGTCGCCCATGAAACAACCCGCAGGCAGGGACGGCATCGTGGGGGTCGATGTGGCCGCGGACGTCCCGGCGGATGCGGTTGGGGCGCGGGGTGAACGGGGCGAACAGGCCACCGGGCTCGCGGCCGCGTTCGGCCAGCCAGTCGTTCAGGCGTCCGGCCGCGCTGCGCGTTAGGCCGACCAGCCGTTCCTTGTCGCGCTTGCCGCGCACGCGCAGCGAACGCCGGGCCGGGTCGTGGTCGGCTGGGCTAGCCGGGGCCAATCCGGCCCGGGCGCACGCCGGTGAAGTACAGAGCTTCGATCACAGCGCCGTCGCGCAGGGCGACCCGGGGCAGCTCGGCCCGGCGAGCCGGGTCCGGTCCGGGCGCGTTCAGGTGCGCGTCGCAGGCATCCAGAGGGCGCCGACCCGCTCGGCCTCGAGGCACTCACCGGCCGGCAGGGCGAGCCCTTGAACGGCTTTACATCCGCGGCGCCGGCGCGGTCGGCGATGGCCCGCTCGAAGGTGGCCACCATTCCGGTGGCGTAAGAATCAGGGCGGCCGGAAGCGCGAACCGCACGGTGGTCAGCCGTTCCGACAGCTCCCACAGCCGATGTCCGGTCTCGACATCGTCGGCGGCGGGAGCCAGTCGCACCCGTTTCGGCGCGTCGGCAGTTCGCCCATGCCGTCCGGGCCCGAAGAACTGCCCGCCGTCCGTGTCCGGGAGTTTCACGATGCCGACCGGCGCGCTTGTCTGCAGTTGGTGGCGATGTAGCCGGGATGGGCGCACCGGGCTGCCCACCGCGGCTGCCGTGCGGACCCCTCGGCCTGGTCAAGCTTTGTCAGCAGCGACGTCACCATCGCCTCCCTGGCAGCAGTTCCACCACTGCCATCACTCAACGCATAGCCGGAACTCCACACTGTAGGCGGCAATGGCATCGCCGGCTCCAAGACTGCAAGATCCCTTGCTGAACCCCGAAGCCGGCGATCGCCACCGGCCACCCCGATCAGGCGCCCCGTCCCCGCCTCACCCCAAGGACTCACCAGAGAAAGAGGGAGAGGAAGAGCAACCCCCAGCACCGCAGTAAATGCCGCATTTACTGCGGCAGTCGCGGCGGTTACTCAGCTGCAGGAAGGTACGCGCGGCCCGATAACCTCGAAAGCTCTCGGCCATCTCTCGCCGAAACTGACAACCATTGGCTACCCGACTGCCACGCCTCGGATCAGGGGTAGAGCGTGTAGGTCTTGGTGTTGTTGCACACGATCGTGCCCGGGAGGCAGCGCTTGGCCCTGATCGTAATCCGGTCGAGGTTGGTGCGGGACGTGGACCATTTGAAGCTCTTGTGGCCCTTGTTCCGGCCGGCTTCCTTGTACCCGCCGTAAATTTCGTCGCCGTTGCTCTTCTTGAAGGAGACCTCGACCACGGTCGTCCAGGCGTCGTTCTTGGTGTCCGTCACGCTGCCCCGCGCCTCGCCGTAGCCGTTGCTGCAGAGCTGCAGGACGTAGCTGACGAAGCCGTCCTTCGTGTTCAGTTTGCTCCACTTGTCCTTGCAGCCGGCCGAAGAGACGCTCGAGGAGGCGGTGGTGGTGGAGGCCGTGGCGGTCGTGGCCGGCGTCAGTACGGCGAAGGCCGCAGAGACCCCGACAACGGTGGCGAGCATCTTCGAGGGGGAGAGTTTCCGCATGAAATTCAATCCTTGTCAGTTAACGAGAACTTCGCGGTGCTCCGCCCGTGATCAGAACACCGCGAAGAATGCTAAACACCGGCGGTATAGCAGTGGTATGTCCACAGCAAGTCGTGAGTGGAAGCCCCTGCATTGGTGGAGCGGCCAGATATCTCTGAAGTCTCGCGGCCACTCAGCGGGGTCTGGTGCATTTGATGGGGAGTGGTCACGGTCGGTGATCTTGGCTCGGTTCAGCAGTGCCATCTTTCTGAGGAGGTCGTAGTTGGCGCGGCCGAACATGAGCCGTTTCAAGAATTTGATCTTGCATACTTTGCCCTCAACAGCGCCTGAGCTGTAAGGAAGCGTGAGTCCGTTCAGGACGGCGGCGTGGTCGCGTTCGAGGCCGTTGGCGAAGGAGCGCAGGTGGGGCAGGTCATCAGCCCGGACGGCGTCGATCCAGGCGTCGAGGCGGTGGCCTAGGCGTTCCGTCATCATCTCCGCGAAGGTCTTGATGTGGCCGTGTAAGGCGTCGAGATGCGGGCAAGCTGCCAGGACCTCCTTGAGTTTCAGCTGCTCATCCGGGTCGAGGTTGTCGGGGCGGCGGCGGATCCAGCTGGTGATGTGGCCGACCTTGGGTGGCGCGGGGACCGCGGGCGGCGCGGCTGAGCCCTTGAAGGGCGCGAGGTGGGCGTAGACGGTGGCGTAGCTGCCGCGGAAGCCGAGCGCGGTGATCTCCCGGTGCAGCTGCTGGATATTGGTGCACCCGGAATTCCAGCGTTCATGCAGGTGGGGCTTGTCATCATCCAGCATGCTCGGCCATCCGGTCAGCGTGCCCGCCACCACCTCATCGACGCTTTCTGCGCGGGAGTACTTGCGGACAGTCATGGGCGCCAGGCGCAGCTCCCGCTGGATCGCGGCGTGGCTCTTGCCGTCGGCCTTCAGCGCCTGGACTTGCCGGTAGCGCTCCCTCGCCTTCACCACGCGCGCTCTGTTCTCGGCATGGTCGATGGTCGTCTGTTCGGCGACCTGGCCGGGGTCGGGGGCCTGCTTCTCAGTGACCTGGGCAAGGGCAACGTAGTGCTCTTTGACGCACCGGTGGTGAGCAGCGACGGTCTTGTCTGCGTATTCGCGCAGGTCATCCCACATGTGCCAGCGATCCGCCACCTGCTGGGCATCGGGCGCGCCCTGTCGGCCGCCCAGGGCGTAGGCGCCGGCCCGGTCCCGGCAGATCACCTCGACGCCGGGATGCGCGCGCAGCCACTCGGCCAGGGTGGCGGCCTCCCGCTCGGGCAGCACGTCGATGATGCGGTGGCCGGCCATGTCCACCAGGACACTCGCATACGAATGCCCGCGCCGTTCGGCCCAGTCATCGACCCCGAGCACGGCGACCTGCCCGATCTCGGGATCGGGCAACGCCCTGACCAGCCGGATCAGCGTGAACCGGGAGACGATCGCGCCCAGCGCACCGGCCGGCCGGGATCCCGCGCGGCCGGCCAGGGACAGTGCGACCCGCTCCAGCAGACCCCGCAGCCCTGCCGTGCGGCGCTGCTGTTTGGCGGTCAGCCCGGGGACCTGTTCGGCGAACGTCGCCACCAAGCACGCCGGGTTGCCGCAGATGAACCGGCGGACCTCCAACTCGACCTGAACCGGTCTCCCGCCGCAGGCCAAGTCCTGCAGACGACGCCGATACCGGTCATGCACCCGAGCCGACGGTGTCCCACAGCCGCGGCAGGCCACCAACTGCGCGCCCGTACGGGCCGCGATCCTCAGGCGGTCACCCAGATCCTCCACCTGGTCAAGGACCAGGCCCCTCAAGTGCGGGAACAGCATGTACAGCAGACCGACTTCCCTGCCGATGAGCTCGTGCAGCACAATGGCACCCCTACGGCCGTTCTTCATGAACAGATCTTGGCGATCCAGATCGTGACAGAACGGCCGTTCTCACGCGTTACGCGATCGCTACCACCCTCCATGCAGCCCCGGCCTCACTCGCGCCTGGAAGTCGCACTCCGTAACCGCTCCCCAGCAAATGCACCAGACCCAATTAGCGCTGAAACTCACACATGACCGACCTCGACGCCCTTCGCTACACCTTCTCCGCCCTCGGCGACGACGACGTGCACAAGGCGCGCGTGTGGCTGCTGGCCCGAGGCCGCACCGTCACTCAGGACGCCGTCGAGATCAACCCGTCCGC
Source organism: Nonomuraea sp. JJY05 (assembly GCF_043496855.1). Taxonomy (NCBI): domain Bacteria; kingdom Bacillati; phylum Actinomycetota; class Actinomycetes; order Streptosporangiales; family Streptosporangiaceae; genus Nonomuraea; species Nonomuraea sp. JJY05. The sequence continues at coordinate 563 of NZ_JBIEIS010000043.1, read as the reverse complement.
GACGCCTTGGCTCACAATCCCCTGATCTGCGGCGGAGGCTTATCGGTCAATTCCGGCCGGGTAGTCCCAAGAATCCCCGATGGCCGACTGCCCAGGCCGCCCAACAGCGAGATCTGTGGGCATCATAGCTCAAGCATTGACGGACGGGCTTTGGGCCGACCATAGGTCAGAACACGCAACAGTCCATCGCGCAGCTGATCGATTCCTCCACGCCCGCAACCCGGGCAGTGAACCTGATCGTCACGACCAGGAGCGTCACGACCATGACCGCAACGCCTCGGGAAGCCTGAGGGAGTCGCAAGGCGGTGGCTCCCGAAAATGGCTCCCGTGGCTCGTCCCTGGGGTGGGAAATGGCGGGTCGTTGTCGAGGTGCCGACTCTGGCCATGCCTGACCCCAGCGAGCCGAGATCTGCGTCCGACGTGGCAGCTGAAGCAGCTCTCGCACCTGGCACCCGGAGGGAAGCGACCAGGATGAGTACGGCACAGCGAAGAGTCAACGACACGGCGGCAGCGTGTCAACCCGCGGTATGTTCCGGTATGTTCATCACCTGCCGCTCAGGAGA
>NZ_JBIEIS010000042.1:0-112277 GCF_043496855.1 Nonomuraea sp. JJY05 | reverse complement strand
GGCGTAGTAGGTGCTCCAGCCGCCGCCGTGGTCGATCTTGACCAGGTTGCCGTAGCCGTTGGTCGAGCCCTGGTGGGCGGAGATGACCACGGTGCCGGCCGCGGCGGCGACCACGGTGTCACCGCGATCGGCATCGGCGGTGCTGCCCCGGTTGAAGTCGATCTCGTACGACTTGTGCGCGCTGCTGTTGCTGGAGTTGCCCGTCCAGGTCTGGCCGCAGGGGAAGGGGAGCTGGAAGCTCGGCGCCGCCAGGGTGGAGACCGGAGGGACGTCCACCTGGTTGGCCGGGTTGCCCATCTCGCCCTCGTCCTCGGTGGAGGAGGAGGTCGGCGACGGAGACGGGGTCGGGGCGGCCCATGCCACCGCGATCGGACCGGTCGTGAGGCTGAAGAGCAGGGCGAACCCGGCCGTAAGCACCCCTCTGGTTCTCATGCGGATACCTTTCTGCGCGCGCCGGAGGGGCGATGCCCCGGCTGGCGCCGCGAATCTTGACCATTGACCTTGCAAAGCGCTCTTGCGGTGATCAAGATTGGGAGCCCCACGTACAAAGAACATCCAAAAGAGCTACAAAAGCCCTTCTACCTTGAACGCTGCACTCAACGGGTGTTCCGCAAGGGGCCCGGCGCAGGGGAACGCGCCGTCATGGTGGGTGAACAGCCCGTATTCGGCATGGACGTCTGCGGGCGGGGAGCGGAGGGCGGCGACGAGCGTGCCCGCGCGAGCGATTGCGGCGATGTCGGTCGTCCACACGCCCCTGCCGGCGAGCATGCGCCGGTCCACCAGCGCCGCGCGAACCCGCAACTCGACCACCACCCAGGCGATGAAGCCGACGGCGACGCCGATGTCGTTGACCACCACCTTCGCGACCCTGCCGCGAACCTGAGGTCGGCCATGAAGTGTCCTCCGGTCACCAGTTGACGGGCAGGGAGGGGACGCCGTCGATGCTCATGTCGTTCCTGAACCTGATGTCTCGGTCGGTGCGCAAGCAGCCGATGAGCGGGTGAGGTCGTCCGGTCAGCCCAGCGATGCGCTCGCCGCACGCAGCTCGGCCAGGGCCGCCAGGACGTACCCGGCGAGCTCGCGATTCATGGGGCCCATCGCGAGCGAGGCGCGCTCGAGACCGGCGGCGATCGCCTCGAGCGGGCCGGCGTCGCCGGGCGCCTCGGCGATTCCCTCGGCCGGCAGCCGGCTCAAGCTACGGTCGCGGGCATTCCAGGCCATCCAGTTGGCGATCGTGCCGCTCTGCCGGCGTCGTCGCCGGGGGTCGGGGGCGGGGACGCAGCACGGCATGGGCCAGCACGCCCAGGGCGCCCGCGACCAGCACGGACAGCGCCGCCAGCGTCGCGGACCGCCAGTCGCCGCCGTCCAGCGTGCCGAAGAAGACGGTGCCGGTGATCGTGCCGCCGAGCACGCCGCCGGTCTCCTGAACGGTTCCGAGCACCCCGGCCGCGGCTCCCGCCCGCTCGGGGCGTACGGCCGACAGCGCCGAGGAGAGCAGCGGCGACATGATCAGTCCCATCCCGGCTCCGACCACGAGGAGGGCCATGGCCACCTGGTACGGCTGCGCCGCGCGCGCCACGACGTCGTACAGGAGACACAGTCCGAGCAGCAGTACGGGCGCGCCGAAGCGTCCAGGGCGGAGGGAGGCGGCGAAGAAGCCCGCGTTGAGCGCGGTGCACACGGCTCCGGCGGTGAGCGGGTCGAGGCCGAGGCCGTCCTGCAGGTAGAGGGCGAGCACGAACGACAGCCCGGCCGAGGTGCCGAACAGCAGGGCCACGGCGACCAGGCCCCAGGCGAACGTCCGGTCCGTGAACACGTCGAGGTCGAGCAGCGGGATCCGCCCCCAGGTCGCCAGCCGCCGCTGACGGTGGACGAACGCGACCATCAGCGGGCCGGACGCGGCCAGGCACCACCAGGCCCACGGCGGCCAGCCCTGTTCGCGGCCCTCGATCAGGGGCAGCACGATCGCCACCTGCCCGGCGGTCACGAGCCCGGCCCCGCCCAGGTCGAGCCCGGCCCGGGGAGTGCGCGGTGCGACTCGCCGGGGCGGCGACGGCAGGGGCCGGGGTAGCAGGCGTCCCGTCATGGCCAGCGCCGCGGCGCCGACGGGTACGTTCACCAGGAAGCAGGCCCGCCAGCCGAGCCCCAGCGGATCGGTGGCCACCAGCACACCGCCGATGACCTGGCCGCCGACCCCGGCCAGGCCGACGGCCGTGCCGTACCAGCGGAAGGCCGTGGCCCGGTCGGCGCCCCGGTAGAGCTCCCCGATCAGCGTGAGGACCTGCGGCGCGAGCAGCGCCGCCGCGGCGCCCTGCGCGACCCTGGCGGCCACCAGCCAGGCCGCCTCGTCCGCGAGGCCGCACCCCGCCGACGCCAGCGTGAACAGCGCCAGCCCGGTGCGGAACATCCGCCGGTGCCCGTACAGGTCGCCGAGCCGCCCGGAGGTGATCAGCCCGGCCGCGTACGCCAGCCCGTACCCGGCGACCACGAACTGCACCGTGGCGTCACCGGCCCGCAGGTCGGCGCGGATGGACGGGACGGCCAGGTTCGCGACGAAGAAGTCCAGCGTGGTCACGAACACCGCGATCAGCAGCACGGGCAGTGCCGCCCAGCGGCGGGTAGTCATGAAGGGCTCCAGAGGACCGGGGGAGGGACGTCGGAAAGAACACCGCGGTGCGGCGATCGGTTGACCCTCACCCTGGGGCTGTGGAGTTATGGATTCCTTCGGATCGGCTACGGGTTGGCGTTCGAGCGTGCGTGCGAGACCTACCGTGGGCTGCCGGCCGCCGTACGCGCGGACATGGCCGGGGCGGACGGTTTCCAGAAGGCGAGCCGGTGCGGGCCACCACGGGCAGGGTGGGGAGAACGCCTGCCACGCTCAAGCGGCCAACGGCGGCTTCACCGCGGCCGGCATCGGCCGAGCCGGGGTGAAGGCGCTGGAACCGGACGCCGAGGCGCGCCCGGTCAGACGAGGCGGGTGACCGCGCCGGTGTCGATCGAGTAGTACGCGCCGATGACCTTGAGCTCGCCCTTGGCGATGCGAGGCGCGAAGAGCGTGTCCTTCTTGAGCTGCTTCACCACGTCGACGGTGTTGATGCGGATCATCTTGTCGACGTCGCCGCCCGAACGCGTGTAGGCCGAACGCAGGGCGGAGGCGATCGTGTTCAGCTCGCCGGGCAGCTTCTTGTGATCGTGCAGCGACTCCGCGGCGGCCGTGACGGCTCCGCAGCGCTGATGGCCGAGCACGACGACGAGCGGGGTGCCGAGTTCGGCCGGGCCGTACTCGGCGGCACCTGTCACCAGCGGGTCGATGGTCTGCCCGGCGGTGCGGACCACGAACAGGTCGCCCAGCCCGGTGTCGAAGACCAACTCGGGGGAGACCCGCGAGTCGATGCACGAGAAGACGACCGCGAACGGGTCCTGCTTCTGCGCGACCTCCTTGCGCCGGGCGGCGTCCTGGTGCGGGTGGGTGGCGGCGCCGTCCACCCAGCGGCGGTTGCCCTCGCGCAGGGTCGCCCAGGCCTGGTCCGGGGTGGCGGGAGGCTGGTCCGGCGCGGTCCCGTTCGCCGGTGGAGTGGTGCGGGCTAATACGGCGGTTCCCGCGGAGGCCGCCCCGGTCAGGAGGCCCCCGGTGAGGATGCCGGCGCGCAGGAGTGCCCGCCGGTTGATCATGTGATTTGGCATGGAACAGGAGTATGTGCCGCTCTCGTGTTGATGCGCCAGATTATGTAACGATCATCACAGCTCCGGGAACCTGGGCCCTGAGGTTCCCGGACACCGCCTGTGCCGATCGGCTCATTCGGGGGCGAGGTGGTAACGGGCGTGCGCAGTGGTGGCCCAGCTGAGGCGTCGCCGTCCTGCGGGAGCGCCGGGCAGCTCATGGACGGGGATCCGGCGGCCGTCGGTGACGATGAGCGGTGGGGTGGAGTCCGGGACTTCGACCACCACCTCCTCGACGTCGCCGACCGTGATCGTGGCGCCGGTGAGGGTGCCGTCGGTCCACGTGAGGTCGACGCGGTGGCCGCCACGGCAGCGGATGCCGCGTACGGATCCGGTGTGCCAGCTGGGTGGCAGCGTCTTGAGCAGGCCGATCAGCTGCTCGTGGCTCTGGACGAGCAGCTCGGTCATGCCCGCGACGGCGCCGAAGTTGCCGTCGATCTGGAAGATGTTGCCGCCCGGCCAGTTGGGGTGAGGGTGCAGGTCGAGAAGGGACTCGGAACTGAGCTCGTCCAGGAGGATCGAGATCGACCGCTCGGCGAGCTCGGCGTCGCGCAGGCGGGCGGCCAGGCACAGGATCCACGCCTGGCTCCAGCCCGTGTGGCCGCTGCCGTTCTCCAGCCGTGTGCGCAGCGCGCGCCGGGCGGCGTCGAAGTCGCGTGGAGTGCCGGATTCGGTGATGCGCGTGCCCGGATACAGGCCGTAGAGATGGGAGACGTGCCGGTGCCCGGGTTCGTGCGGGGACCGCTCGTCGTACCACTCCAGGAGCGCGCCGTCGTCGCCGACGGCGACCGGACGCAGCAGGGCCAGCGCCGAGCGGGCGCGCTCGGCGAGGGCGTCAGAGGCCAGCCGGGTGTAGCGGGTCAGCACCTCGCGGATGAGCTCCTGATCCATCGCCGCGCCCTCGGAGGTGGCGGCGTGGGAGTCCTCGACGAGGAAGCGGTGCTCCGGCGAGGTCGACGGGCTCATCACGAGCCGGCCGTTCTCGTCGGGGACGAGCAGGTCGAGGGCGAACTCGGTCGCGGCGCGCAGGACCGGGAGCGCGAGGTCGCCGTCACCGCCGTACTCCCGGTGATCCCACGCGTGGGCGGCCAGCCACAGCAGCCCGGAAGGCCAGGTGGTGAACCACGGTTCGCCGACCACGGGCGTGGTGAAGCGCCAGATGTCGGTGTTGTGGTGCACGGCTGATCCGGCGGCCCCGTAGTAGCGGTCCGCCGTGGTCGCGCCGGCGGTGACCAGGTCGCGGATCAGGTCCAGCATCGGTCCGTGCAACTCCTGCAGCCCTGTCGGCTCGGCGGGCCAGTAGTTCATCTCGACGTTGATGTTGGTGGTGTAGTTGCTGCTCCAGCCGGGGCGGACGTCGGCGTTCCAGATGCCTTGGAGGTTGGCGGCCTGGGTGCCCGGGCGCGAGCTGGAGATCAGCAGATAGCGGCCGTAGTGGTAGAAGAGCTCGGCGCGGGCGGCCTCCGGAGAGTCCGACAGGTCCAGGTCCACCCGGTCGAAGTAGCCCCGGTAGTCCTCGATGTGCCCGGCCCGCAGCTCCTGCGTGCTGCTGGTGAGCGCGGATGCGACATGCCCGCGCGCCTCCTCGGCGAGCGCCGCGAGATCGGCGCTGGGACGCTGGTCGAAGCCGCGGAAACCGCCGGCCGCCGAGGCGATGAGGCGGACCTCCCCGGAGGCGGTCCGCTGCAGCGCCACGGCGACGGCGAAGCCCATGCCGGCGGCGACCGTCCCGTCCTGGCCGGGCTCGTCGTCGGCGTAGACGGTCGCGGGGTGCCGGTCCACATAGTTGGGTACGACGTGCGCCGGCACCCTTCCCGTGGCCACCAGCCACCGGGCACCATCCGCGTCGAACTCGGACACGTGGACGCCGGGGTGGGGGCTGGTGAACGAAGGCAACGCGAGCGGGCCGTCACCGGTCGCCGACGCGACCAGGACGTTGGCGGGTGCCGAGACGAAGGCGGAGAGTTCGACCGGGCCGCTGTCGCCGTGGTAGCGCGTGGTGGCGATCGCATGGGCGAGGTCGAGCTCCCGGCCGTAGGCGTCGCCCCGGCTGCCGGCGGCGTAACACCAGTCCAGCCGGCCGAGCGGCTGGTAGGACTCGGTCCAACCGGGCCCCTGCATGCGCCTGGCCAGGGCGTCCGCCTGGAGGAAGTCGCCCTTGCGGATGACCTCCCGCAGCTCCGGAAGGAGCCTGCTGGGCGCGGGCCCCTCCTCGGCCGGCAACGGGCCACCTGACCACAGCGTGTCGAGGTTGAGGTCGAAGCGCTCGGTGCCGGCCCTGCCGTGGAGCATCGCGCCCAGGGCGCCGTTGCCCAGGGGGAAGCCGTCGTGGAAGTGGGCGGCGGGAGCGGGCAGCTGAATGAGGTGGCGTGCGGACATGGGATTCCCTCTGTGCCTATTGGCCCTGGTAGGCCTGCTGCTGAAGTTCGAGATAGCGGGGGAGGCCCAGATCGTTCAGGCCCTTGAGGTAGGCGTTCCAGGCGGCGTCGTCGTCGATGTTCTTCTGTCCGGTGACGAACTGCAGGCTGGACTGGGTGGCGGAGGTTTCGATGTTGGTCTGCAGGGTGGCCACCTCGCCGGCGACGTCCGGCGAGATCCAGACGTTCCAGTAGGGATAGATCTGGTCCTTCGGCTCCTTGCCCTCATACAGCTTGGTGGCGTCGAACAGCCTGCGCTCGTAACCGTCGGGGGAGTAGACGTCGGTCGACTGCACCTGCGCGTTCCTCGCCGAACTCTGTCGTACAGGAAGGCGTTCATGAAGTACGACAGCGGCGTGTCGGAGGTGCTGCCGCTGAGCGGGATCAGGATGAGCGGGTAGAGCTGCCAGCGACGGCGGAAGCTGCGGACCGCCTCCTGCTTCAGGGAACTCATGGCGCTTCCACGTGGCGGTAGGTCTCCACCGATCCGGGGTGCAGCCGGGAGAACCCGCCCATGTCCGAGCGGATCTGGTCGAGTGGCAGGCCGGTCACCAGGGGTGCCAACGCCCGCACCGCGGCGACCTGTACGTCGTTGCCGCGCCCGACCGTGAACGCCAGGCCGTACCCCTCCCGCCCCTCGCTGGTGCGGGTGGTGACGTAGGCGGCCGAATAGTCCGGCTCAGGGTTCATCGCATCCGAACCGTCGAGCTCCTGCGAGGTGGGGAAGCGGACGTCGACCGCCTCGATTGCTGTGATGACCTCTCGCGCATGGGTCATGCGGGCCCTCTTCCGCGTCTGACATGTGGAAGGCATCTCGTAGATATGGGATGTCTTTATAGCTCACCTTCCGCATCTGGTCTAGAGATGTAGCTGAAACGACCGGTTCATGCGAATTGGGACCCCAAGGCATGGGATGTCTTCGGTGGAGACATGGGATTACTGCTACTCTCCGGGCATGTCGCTGACCGACAAGGCCATCGCCCGGATCCGGGAGCTCATCCAGTCCTGCGAGCTGGCGCCCGGTTCGAAGCTGCCCCCAGAGCAGCAACTCGCGGCCGAACTGGGCGTGGGACGCAATCTGATGCGTGAGGCCGTACAGGCGCTCGTGGCCGCGCGCGTCCTCGAAGTACGGCGTGGCAGCGGCACCTACGTCACCAGCCTGGAGCCGCGCCTCCTCCTCCAGGAAGGCATCGCCGAGGCGGTCGAGCTGCTCCGGGGCGAGACCATGCTGGAGCTCACCGAAGTACGCCGCCCGAAATCTGGCTACGGGCGCACATCCAGGAGTGGCAGCCCGAGTGGCGCCCCGCCAACCAGAACCGTCACCCCGCCTGACGGCCACGAAGGCGAACATGATCACACGTCGTGGCCGTCCTTGGTCCGGGAGGTGGTTCGTGGTGAGCTGCTGTCGGATCTCAGGAGCAGGGCCAGCGCCCAGTCCTGATCGTTGGCCAGCGGGTCGGCTCGGTGGGCCGGTCGGCCGTCGACGCAACTGGGCATGATGAACGCGCACGTGGCATTGCCGTCGGTGGTGAAGTCGACGAGGTTCGCGGCGAAGATTGCGTCCGCCGTGCGACGGGTCTCTTCGTTCGCCAGTTCGTCAGGCAACTGCCGCAGCGCGACGGCGGTGAGGACGCTCCAGTAGTGCGGGAAGGTGTCGCCCCATTGCCGGTCGACGCCGAACCAGTAGCCGTCCCAGTGGCGGATGCCGATGTCCCGCAGCCGTACGTGCGGCTGCGGGCCGCCGAAGGCGCGCAGCCACCGAACAGCCGTCCGCAGGGCCGCGAGGAAGGAGTCGTCGGGCTGGAACGTGTACGCGATCGCGAGCAGGCTGACGAGCGGCGCGACCATTGACTGCTCGTAGGTGACCTCGTGGGCCGGCAGGTCGGTTCCAAGGTCGGCGAACCGGCGAGCGTGCCCGATCAACGCCTTGCGCAGCGAGGCCGCCCGTTCCAGGTCGCCCTCCTCCGAGAGGGCCGCCGCCACCGCGGCGATCGCCTCCGCGTGCCCGATCGAGAGGTGATCGGACGCCCCCAGCGCGTAGCCGGCCTCCAGCAACGACGCCGCGAAATCCAGATCCGCCGCGTCGCCGTAGAGGTCGAACTGGGTCTGGAAGAAGTGCGCCAGCCACGGGGTGTTGTAGAGCCGGAGCGGCTCGGTGCCCACTCTGGCGGTCCGTCCCACCGAGCCGTCCGGCCGCACGAGACGCCGGCGGGCGAAGCTGGCGAACCCGCGCAGGGCATCGTCGATCGCCGGCTGGTCGCCCCAGCCTCGGAGCCGGGCCTGCTGGAGCAGCACGGCCATGCCGACCCGCTCGCCCCCATGGCCCCAGTCCGGCCAGGCGTTCTCGGTCTGCCGCAGCCCGCTGCGGGTGTCAATGGGTACGAACGCGTGCCGATCCGGCTCAGGTCGCTCCTCCGGACGGTGGTCGCGCAGGATGCGCTTGATCCGAGCCTCGACCAGGTCACGCGTCGGCGCCAGGAAGGCGACCCCGGCCCGGCTCCGCCGCCCGTCACGCTCGAGATCGATGTACCTGACGCCGTGACGAGAAGCGACGACCCCGTCGCCGGTGACGCCGTCCCCGGGGACGAGCCGCACCCCGTCGGCGAGCTCCACCCGTAGGGCGTCGCCGGCCGGTGCGGTCAACGCCGGCAACATCGCCGGCGCGTCCGTGCCGTCGAGGAAGGTTTCGCGGCTGTCGTACCAGGCGATCTCCCAGGTCAGCGTGTATCTCTCGGCGGGCGCCAGCGTCAGGACCGGCTGTCCGCCGAACGCCTCCGGGTTCCGCGCATGGTCGGTGGGATGCACCAGGAGGTGCCCCCGGGCGTCCGAGGACGTGTGCCTGTTGCGGGACTCCACCGAGTACGCCCACAGGCTGCCTTCTCGTACGATCACGCCGAGCAGCGGCGCGGTCCCCGACATCGGCTCGGCGAGCAGCCATGACCACGCGCCTCCGGTGAACACGTGCGCATGGCAGCTGCGCGCCAGCGAGGTCGCCGCCCCGTCGTAGAGGTCGCGGATCGGCGTGTTGACGGCCAGCCCCGTGATGGCGATCTCGTGGTCGCCGGTGTTGGTCCACGTGTAGGTCTCGGTGAGATGCCCGTCGGCCGCCCGCCGGATGACTTCCAGCCCGAGCCCGGGAAGCGGCCGGTGCCGGGTTGTCACACCGTCGACGCGCCAGTCGAGGTCGACCGGGGAGGCCCAGCGGCCGGATCCCTCAGGAGTGATCACGAAACCGGCTCCCCAGGAGTGGTGGGGGCCGTGCCAGGCGTCCAGCGCCTCGTCCAGGAGATAGACCCGGCCAGGGTCGGCGGGGTGCTCGAACGACACCGGCGCGCCGTCCTGCCTCAGGAGGACGCTCCCCTCACCGAACTCGAACCTGCGCGTCACGTTCAACCCCAACACGAGGGCGATGACATTGGAGCGGCGCTCACGGAGCGCCCGGGCCCCCGCGTTGGGCTCGTACGTCAGGCGGGCGATCGCGTCCTCGACCCGTTTGCGCGTCTCCGGTGAGATGGAGCGTTTGCCGCTCATCACGTAGGAGACCGTGCTCTGTGATACCCCCGCGAGCGCCGCGACGTCCTTGCTGGTCGGCAAGGATCGATTACCCCGACGGCTCATGGTCAAAGCGTAACTGCTCCGCCGGACGGCCTCCAAGATCGACGTACCGGCGCGGCCGGCCTTCACGGCCGCAACGTGCTCATCCGCGCAGCCTCGATACTTAGCCCTTGCGCTAACTATTGCGGAACCGCCACACTTAGCCGCATGGCACAGTATTCGGTGCAGCTCGACGGGGTCTTCGTCGCCCTCGCCGACCCGACCCGGCGCGCCGTCGTCCGGCGCCTCGGCCACGGGCCCGCGAGCGTCGGCGATCTCGCCCGCGAGTTCCCGATGACCCTCCCCTCGTTCATGAAGCACGTACGGACGCTCGAATCGAACGGGCTCATCCGCACGGTCAAGTCCGGCCGGGTGCGCACCTGTGTGCTCAACCGCGAGCGGCTCGCCCTGGTCGACAACTGGCTCGCCGAGCAGCGCCGGATCTGGGAGGAACGCACCGACCGCCTCGAACGGTTCGTCACCGACCCGGAGGAGAACAGGCAGTGAATCCCGATCTCGACCTCGCTCTGGAACGGATCATCCGCGCCCCGCGCGCGATCGTGTGGAGTGCCTGGACGGACCCGTCCCGGCTTGAGCGGTGGTGGGTTCCGGCTCCGTCCCGCTGCCGGGTGGACCGCCTGGACCTGCGGCCCGGCGGGGCGTTCGTGACCCGGCTGAGCGACGGCGGGGCCGAGTTCGTCCCCCACCTGGACGCGTGCTTTCTCGCCGTGGACGAGCTCGAGCGGATCGTGTTCACCAACGCGATCGACAGCGCGTGGCGTCCCGCGAGCCCCGTCCCGGTCGCGATGACCGCCACGGTCACGCTGGACGACCATCCGGACGGCACGGACTACCGGATCGTCGTCCAGCACGGCGACCCCGAGGCCCGCGCCCATCACGACAAGCTCGGCTTCGCCGAGGGCTGGGGGACGGCCACCGCCCAGCTGGCCGCACTCGCCGAGGGCACGCCATGAAGATCACTCTCACCGAGTTCCTCACCCTCGACGGGGTCAGCCAGGGGCCCGGCTCGCCGGAAGAGGACACCAGCGACGGATTCACGCGTGGCGGCTGGCTCGTTCCCCACCTGGACGGGACGTTCGTCCGGCGCGCCTCCGACTGGCTCGACCTCGCCGACGGCCTGCTGCTCGGAAGGCGAACCTACGAGGCGTTCGCACGGGACTGGCCGAAGATCACCGACCCGGCCGACCCGTTCACGGAGCGGATGAACACCCTGCCGAAGTACGTCGTGACGAACACCCTCACCGAAGGCACCTGGAACCCCACGATCGTCCTCAAGGGCGACCCGGTCCACGCGGTCACCGAACTCAAGGCACGGCAAGGCCGGGAACTCCAGATCCACGGCAGCGCCCGCCTCGGCGACTCGCTGCTGTCGGCGGGCCTGATCGACACGCTCCGCCTCGTGGTCGCCCCCGCCGTCCTGCGGACCGGCCGACGGCTGCTGACCGGCATGGGCACCCCGTCCGGCCTCCGCCTGCTCCACCACGAGGCCACGCCGAACGGCCTGCTGCTCCTGGAGTACGAGGTGACCGGCCAAGCACGCCAGGGCGCATACGAGGGCGTCACCGCCTTCACATAGCCGGGGTCACGAGGGACAACAGGAAGGCCGTCACCCTGACGCCGCCTACGTCGCGGCGGCCCGGACGCCGAGGATGACGAGCACCACTGCCGACACCTTGCCGACCGCGCGCCTGAAGCGGGCCTTGCGCACGAGGTGCGCCCCTTGGTGGATGAGGGTCGTCCAGGTCAGCAGCCACACCGCCATCAGCAGGGCGTGGGCGGTGGCCAGGGTGAGGATCTGCCCGCCGATGGGACGGCCGGACTGGATGAACTGCGGGACCAGGGTCAGGTAGATGGAGGCGGCCTTCGGGTTGAGCACGTTCGCGAGCAGGGCTTGGGTGTAGACGGAGCCGGTCCGTTTCGGCTGAGGCGCGAGCGTGGCAGGTGGAGGCTGGGCGGTGCGGCGCCAGGTCCACAGCCCCAGGCCGACGAGGTAGGCCGCGCCGAGGAGTTTGACGACGGCGAAGGCCTGGCTGGAATGCATGACGAGCGCCGACAGGCCGGCGATGGCCAGGGTCGCGTGCGCGTACAGGCCGCTGACCGTACCGAGGACGACGGGGAGAGCCTGGCGGCGGCCGCCGGTCGTGACGTGCTGGATCAGCAGGGTCAGGCTGGCGCCCGGCGTGGCGATGAGGGGCAGGACCGCCAGCAGGAACGCGGCGACCGCGTACGGGTGGATCATGCCGGGAGCACGACGCGGTAGTGAGTGGTGAGGCGCAGGTCGTCGTCCAGGATGTGGAAGGCGAGGCCGGGCGGTTGCTCGCGGTCGGCGGGCTGGTCGCCCTCCCACGGCAGGCGCAGGGTCCAGGTGACAGCCGGTGCGACGATCAGGGGACGGCCGGCGAAGGTGGAGGCGGCCGCGGTGTGAGCGTGGCCGGTGAGCACGGCGACGACCTGGGGGTGGGCGCGGAGCAGCGCGGCCAGGTCGTCGGGCTCCTGTAGCCGCCCGGAGTCGGGCAACGGGTGGTGGAGTACGACGGGCGGTTGGTGGAAGGCGATCAGCGCGGGCGTGTCCGGGGCGAGCCCGTCGAGGGTGGTGCGCATCCACGCGAGAGTCTCGGGATCCAGGCGGCCCTCGTCATGGCCGGGGATGGTGGAGTCGCACATCAGGATGGCGGTGCCGGCGATGTGGTGCACCTGGTTGACGGGGCCGGGGCCGGCCGGCCGGCGCAGCAGTGCCTTGCGGTAGGCGGGGCGGACGTCGTGATTGCCGGGGCAGGCGAGCACCGGGAAGGGGGCGGCCAGGATCTCGGCGGCCTGCTCGTACTCGGCCTCCTCGCCGTGATCGGCGATGTCACCGGTGACCAGCAGGGCGTCGACCGGGCGGGGCAGGGCCCTCAGGTGGTCCATGACCAGGCTGGCGCGCCGGGTCGCCCTGTCGGTGCCGTCGAGGTGCAGGTCGCTGATCTGGGCCAGCAGCAACGTCATCGTGCGATCTCCCGCCAGTTCTCTAATGGTTAAATGAGATTTAGCGTTAGGACCATAAGGTATGAACAGGACGTAGGCAACCGGGAGGTTCGAGTGGAGCGCTGGCCGGCCCTGGAACTGGCGAGCACGATCCGTCACGACGGCAACGGCGGGGTCGCCGACGACCTGGCGAGCTTGCAGAGCGCGACCCGCTGGGTCCACCAGCAGGCCGAACTGCTGGCCGGCCACGTCGACCTGGCAGGGCTCACGATGGGCGAGGAGCTCAGGAGCGAGATCGTCGAGTTGCGCCGGGCCGTGCGGGCGCTGTTCGCGCAGGCGGTCAGCCCGGCGCCGCCCAGCCGGGCCGACGCCCATCGGCTGATGCCCGCCGAGCAGGCGCTGGCGCACCTCAACGCGGCGGCTGCCCGTGAGGCGATCGTCCCGCGACTCGACTGGCCCGAGGGCGGGACACCTCGTGCGGGAGTGCTGTCGGCCGAGCGCGACGCCGACGTCCGGCTGATCGCCGGCCTGGCGCGGGCTGCCATCGACTTCCTGAGCGGTCCGCAGCGTGAGCAGTTGCGGGCCTGCAACGCGCCGCGCTGCGTACGCTACTTCGTCAAGAGCCACGGGCGGCAGGAGTGGTGCAAGCCGTCATGCGGCAACCGCGCCCGGGCGGCACGCCACTACCAGCGTCACAACGCCACGGCCGCCCGAGACCTGCCCGCCTCTTCCCCGTGAATCGAATCGATCGGCCGTTCCTGAGTGATGCGACACGGCCGTCGACCCCCTCCTGGAGGGGTCTATTTCACCGACGTCGGCCTGACCGCCGGATCGTCAGCGACCCGGGAACTTCGAGAGAGCGACGTGGCGATGGTCGTGTCCGAAGAATCGATCGTTCCTCGACATGATCTGCGATGGGCGCTCAGCCCCGCTCGCCGGGGCGGTCGACGATCACCGATGCCAGTAGGGCCGTGCTGCACACGGTCTTGGGAACCCCCTCCTCGCGGGCTCCCTCGATCCAGTGGCGGTCACCCGTGACCTTGGCCAGCGGGTGCGTGCCTCTCGAACGGGTCGGCGAAGGCCTCCGGATCGCGCTCCGAGCGCCGTATCAGCTCGGCGTCATCGGCCCTGCCGGCTTCGTTGGCGATCATATGCTCCTCCCGTCCCTACGCATCGATTCGCCGGCTTTCGTCCGGACGGCCGACGCGAGTTCACGTTATGAGCTGTGATCTACGTCGCCTTGCGAGTGATCGCGGTAGAGGAGGAGGCGCGACACCCCTCACCCGGACCCTTGAGAACCTCACCCCCCCGGATCACTTGTGGGACAAGACGCGTGTCCCCTGCGGCGCTCCTACGCGTGAGGTCACTTGGCGTGTGGATAGGCGACCATGGTGTTCGTGGCGTCGTCCCAGAACAGACCGTATCCGGAATAGTCGGCGAAGGGAGCCACGATGTAGTCGCCGGGCTGAACCTGGCCCGTGGCGAGGTCGATGGTGACCCGCGGGTCGGCCTGGTCGGCAGTCGAGGCGCCGATGCCGAAGGCGACGCCGTCATCGGTCACACCGGTGAGATGGACAGGCTTGTCCTGGTCGGTCTCCTCGAAGCAGTGGCCGGTGCCTTTGTCCAGGTCGAAGGCCGTGTGGCTGCGGACGAGATAGCGTCCGCCGGCGGAGAGGGAGGCTCCCTTGGAGTCGTCGGCCGTCACGCGCTGATCCGGCGCGCAGTCGACCTTGGCGCGGATCTTTCCCGTGGCGGGGTCCAGGACGGCCCACGTGTCGTTGGGCGCGCCCTCGTCGCGCCACTGCGCGACGAGGGAGTCCTTGACGGGGGCGATGAAGATCTTGTTCTCGCGGTCGGTGGTGAGAGTTCCGCCTGACCAGGCTCCCGGCACCCAGTAGTGGCGGCGGGGCTGGGTGTTGGTGGCCAGCAGCGGCCCGCGCGGCGTGACCGCTACGGCCTTGGTCGAGCCGAGACACAGCGTGCACTCGCTGGCTGGGGGTTTCATCTTGCGCAGGTCGTACGTCTTCGTCGCGCCGGTGACCGGATCCACGGTCATCACCACGTCTTCGTCGAAATGAGCCAGCAGTCCGCCGCCGCCGTTGCTGACCCCGCCCTCGCCGTCCAGTTCGAGATGGTGTGCGGGCGTGACGTTGTCACCGGCGGCACGGGCGGGAAAGATGTCGATCGTGGTGACCTCCCGGCCCTTGCTGACGATGTCGGCGCCCTTGGCGCCGGACGCGGAGGCGACCAGATAGTCCTTTCCCTGTACGGTGACCGAGAACGCCGACACGAGGCCGAAGCCTTTCACCTCGCTTTTCCACAAGGTCTTGCCGCTGGTCACGTCCAAGACAGTGAAGGTGCCGTCGTTCCTGCCGCCTTCCCGGAAGACGGCGACCGCCCCGGAATGCGGCAGGGGGATCTGGGTCCCCGGCAGGTCTGACTCCCAGCCGCGGGTGGTGTCGTAGACGCTGGGCACCGACAGTTGTGTTTTCGGCGTGACCCGCTCAGGAGAAGTGGACGGCGACGGCGTTGCCGTGCCGGTGCGGGGCCCGTGCGGCGCTCCCGGATCATCGCTTCCCGAGCCTCCTCCGCAGGAGGTGAGCAGGCCGGCGGCCACCACTGCCAGGAGTGCGCGTTTGGGGCGGTTCACCCTGTTCCTCCGTTCAACGGAATGTATTGGGCCCTGACCTTTCTGCTTCTGAACGAGAAGGTAAGGCGGAGCGTGTTGAGTATGTGTTGAGTGGGTGTCGAGTGCCCTCGAATGCCTTTCGCCCGGGTCGTGCGATGAGCCGCGGCGGCGCCTATCTGGCCGGTACCGCGTCAAACAAGGCGGCCGCCCGGTTGACCTCGAGTCGACTCTAGGTTGAATAATCCTTCCGCCCGACGCCCGACAGGGATGGGCAGGAAAGGATTCCGCATGAAGTACCGCATGATTGGCAGCGATTCGAAGACTCGCCGTGAAGTCAGCGTGCTGAGCCTCGGGGCGATGCTGTTCGGCACCGCTACGGACGAGGCGACGTCGTACGCCATCCTCGACCGCTTCGTCGAGGCTGGCGGCACCTTCATTGACACCGCCAACAACTACGCCTACTGGGTCAACGGCACTCAGGGAGGTGAAAGCGAAGCGCTGCTCGGCCGCTGGCGACGCAGCCGCAACATCACCGACGAGATCGTCATCGCCACCAAGCTCGGAGGGCGGCCCAACGCTCCGGCGACCGGCCTGAGCCACGACCTTGAGGGTTTGTCCGCCCAGGTGATCCGCGAATCCTCGGAGCGGAGCAGGGAGCGGCTCGGTGTGGACAAGCTGGACCTGCTGTACGCGCACGTCTACCTCGAGGGTTCCAACGTGGCGCTGGAGGAGACCGTCGAGGCGTTCGCGGGTTTGGTGGAGGACGGCACCGTCGGTCTTCTCGGAGCGAGCAACCACTGGTCGTGGCGGCTCGAGAGGGCCAGGAACCTGGCGGCCGCGGCCGGGCTCCCCGGCTATGAGGTCCTGCAGTATCACCACTCCTACCTGCGACCGCGCACCGATCTGCCGACCCTGCGGTCCAAGGACGGCAACCTCGGCGTGGTCGGCGGGGACCTGCTCAGCTACCTGCGAGCCGAGCCCGAGCTCACGCTGGTCGCCTACTCGCCCTTGCTGGGCGGCGGCTACGTACGTGACGACAAGCCGCTCGACGCAGCGTTCGACCATCCGGGCACACCTCGGCGTCTTGCGGCGCTGCGGGAAGTGGCGAAGGAGACGGGCGCGACCGTCAACCAGGTGGTGCTCGCCTGGCTGATAGGCGGCGAGATTCCGGTGATCCCGCTGGTCGGTGCTTCCTCCGTCGAGCAACTGGAGGAGAGCCTGGCCGCGGCGGACCTGGAGCTGACGGTGGAACAGCGGGCGAGACTCGACGCCGCGCACTGACACTCCATCGCCGAGGAGGGCGGGCTTCGACGGCCTGTGGACCGGCGACGACCTGCGCCATCCCGCGCGACCCGGCGCTGCCGACGCACTCGCCGTCCGAGCCGATGGTCGATGTGACGTTCCCCTCGTAGAGCCAGGGGGTTTGCCATGGTCGAGCCGCCGGCCAGCCAGACGGTCGTGGTCGTGGTCGCGGCGGCGGTGGTGGCCACCGCGACGATCCGCGCGCTGCAGGCGGCCGGGCCGATCACCGCGGATGGGTCAGCACCAGGTCAGCGTCGAGTTGACCCGGGTCACGTTGCTGATCGTGTTGTTGCTGCCGGTGCAGGGGCTCCACCTGATGTTGGTGTTGGTGACCGTCAGGTTCTGGAACCTGATGCCCGACGACGGCGCGAATTCGGTACGGGCCGCGATGCGGACCTCGCCGCCCCCGCTGATCGTGCCCGACACTCCGGCGATGACGACGTTGTAGCAGTTCTCCACCAGAACCGAGTTGTTGCCGGTATTGGCGATGTCGACCCGGTCGATGGTGGCGCCGCCGCTCTCCGAGACGCAGAAGACGCCCCGGCCACCGCCGCGTGCCTTGACGGTGCCTACTCGAATGTTGTTCGGGTAGGCGCTGCCGACCCGGCCGTTGCGGTTGGCCATGCGGAAGGCCGCGTACCCGGTGCCGGTGCCGGCGTTGTCGGCGTCGACGGTGCCGACCGTCGCGTTGATGGTCTGGTTGAGCAGCAGACCGGACTCGCCGACGTTGCGTGCCGTCACGGTGCCGACGGTGAGGCCGTCGACGCCGTAGGTCTCCATCGCGTGCGAGCTGGCTCCTTGCACGTACACGGTGTCGACCCGTACGTTGCGGGTCCACTGGCTGGTGTCGCCGCGGTTGTCGATGCGGACGCCGAGGCCCGCGCCGAGCCGCATGTCGATCTGGCCGAGCCAGACGTTCGTGACGTTGCGCAGGAAGATGCCGTAGATCGGGGTGCCGGTCACGTTGAGGTAGGGGACCTCGATGTTCGAGGTGCCGCGGGAGTAGATCGGCGCGTAGTCGCCGGAGCCGGAGCCGGTTACGTTGATCGTGCCGCAGACCGACAGGGAGGTGTAGCTCGGCAGCGAGATCCGGCTGCCGGCGCTCATCGTGCCGTTGCCGCGCACGACCACCCGCTGGATCGAGGTACGTCCGGCGGTGAGACTGCCGATGCCGGCCTGGACCGCCGCCCGGAAGTCGGTGCCGGTGTAGACGCTGCTGCCGGCGCTGTTGCGGGCGGTCCAGGTGCTGCCGCTGACTGTCACCTGCGACTGGAAGGTGCCCTCCCCGCAGGCGGCGGCGGACGCCGGGGGAGGGCCGAGCGCGACACCGGCCCCGGCGCCGGCCGACAGGATGGCGAGCGCGGCGACGATGCGGGTGAGACGACGGCACTGTCCCTTGAGCGGGCGTGGCGCAGCGGTGGTGGCTGTGGTCATGGGATCTCCGCGGGGGTGCTCGGTTGGCGGTGGCGCGATTCAGGTGACGGCATCGGCCGGCGCCTTCAGCGCAGGGGGGCGGACGAGCGCACGCCTTGCGGGACGAGTTCCGCCATCCTGGCGGCGCCGTACTCGGAGAAGTGGGTGTTGGCCGGTGACTCTGACCGTCACGGCGGCGGTGGTGCGGCCGAACGCGGCCGTCGAGCGGACGGCGTCACCGCGATGCGGGCGGTCGGCGCTTTGCTGATACGCATGGTTTCTCCCGTTGACGGGGTGGGGAGATGGCGGCCGCGTTTTGCCACCAGGCGTGTCTTGACCTCGATAAAAACGTTTCACGTCGCCTTGCAACGCGACCTTAAATATCGATGGCGATCGTGTCAAGCGGCCAGTCAGATGGTTGCATGGACAGTGCAGGGCAATCGGCCGGCGGTTCAGAAATGCCCCCGGAGCAGGTGGGGCGTGAGGGCCCCGCCAGCAGCACGATTGCGGGCCGCCGCAGTCTCTCCGGAGAAAGTGGGGGAGTGGGCGCGGAGGCGCCCAGAATTGAATGCATTCAGCCGGGAGGTGTGCCATCTGTCGCCCGGGCAGAAACTCGTATGCGGGGGATCGTCTGTAGCCGATGTTCTGCCAGGCGATGCCGAGCCGGTGAACGAGTCGAAAGCGGCTGTGACCGGGTTGGTCAGGAACGGATGAGCTGGTCCAGCGGGGCCGCGGGATCGGCGAGTGCGGCACGGTCGACCGGGGAGGCGGCCTGGACGAGTGCCTTGAGCTGGTCGGTCTGGTCCCAGATGTTGACGTTCATCGACGCGATCACCGTGTCGTCCCGGAGCCAGAAGGCGAGGAACTCCCGCTTGGCCAGGTCGCCGCGGATGACGACGTCGTGAGCGAGGCCGGGCGGAACGTGACCGAAGTACTCCATGCCCAGGTCGTACTGGTCGGTGTAGAAGTAGGGCAGCTCGTCGTAGGCGGCCTGCCGGCCGAGCATGGCGCGGGCGGCCACGGCGGGCTGGTTGAGCGCGTTGGCCCAGTGCTCGACCCGGAGGTGCCGGCCCAGGCGGGGGTGGTAGGCGTTGGCGACGTCGCCGGCGGCGAAGATGTCGGGATCGCTGGTGCGCAGGTCGGCTGTGGTCTTGACGCCGTTGCCGACCGTCAGCCTGGCGGCGGCGGCCAGATCGGCGTCGGGGACGGCGCCGATACCGGCCACCACGGCGTCCGCGTCGATGCGAGTGCCGTCGGCCAGCCGTACGCCGGCCTCGGTGACCGCGGCGAGGCGGGCGCCGAGCCGCAGGTCCACGCCATGGTCACGATGCAGGCCGGCGAAGACGGCGCCGAGCTCGGGGCCGAGGACGCCGAGCAGCGGCTGCCGCTCCTGTTCCACCACGGTGACCTCGACGCCGGCGGCGCGGGCCGCGGCGGCGGTCTCCAGGCCGATCCAGCCGGCCCCGACGACGGCGATCCTGGTGGCGGCGGACAGCGTGGCGCGCAGGCGGTCGGAGTCGTCGACGGTACGCAGGTACAGCACGTTGTCGCGGTCGTGACCGGGGACGGTCAGGCGGCGCGGGCGGGCCCCGGTGGCCAGCAGCAGCTTGTCGTAGTGGAGCCGCTCACCGTCGGACAGCGTCACCTGATGAGCGGTCCGGTCGATCTCCGTGACCGCGACGCCGGTGCGCAGGTCGACGGCGTGGTCGTGGTACCAGCCCGCGTCGTGCACGAAGATCTTCTGTCGTTCGTCGCCGCCCTGCAGATAGGCCTTCGACAGCGGGGGCCGCTCGTAGGGCAGGTGCGGTTCCCGGCCGACCAGCACGATCGCACCGTCGAACCCTTCCGCGCGCACGGCCTCGGCGGCCTTGGCGGCGGCCAGGCCGCCTCCGGCGATCACGAACGTGGCTGGTGGCGGCATCGTCAGTCTCCTGTCTGCTCGTTCGGCAACGGGTCGGTGGAAGAAGGGGTTCGTACGAGGGGCTAGGCGTGGACCCCGGCCAGCGCGAAGAACTCCTGGCGGGAGCGCGGATCCTCGCGCAGCAGCCCCTGCAGGGCAGAGGTCACCGTGCGGGACCCGCGGGCCTGCACGCCGCGCATCGACATGCACAGGTGTTCGGCCTCGATCACCACGCCGACGCCCTTGGGCGCCAGGTGCCGCTGCAACCAGTCGGCCACCTGCTTGGTCAGCCGTTCCTGCACCTGCAGATCGCGGGCGAACAGCTCGACGACGCGGGCGAGCTTCGACAACCCCAGGATGCGGTCGCCGGGCAGATAGCCCACGTGCGCCACACCCTGGAACGGCAGCAGATGATGCTCGCACAGCGACTGCACCGGGATGTCGCGGGCCACGACGAGCTCGTCGTACCCCTCCTCGTTGGGGAAGGTCGTCAGGTCGAACTCGCGCGGTGCCAGCAACTCGGCATAGGCGTTCGCGACCCGCCTCGGCGTGTCGGCCAGGTGCTCGGACTCCGCGTCCCGGCCCAGCGCGATCAGCAGGTCGGTCACCGCCCGTTGCGCGGCCTCCAGATCCACACCGCCGCGTCCGCGGACCACCCGCAAGCGTCGCTGCTGGTGCTCTGACGACACGGCGGAAGACGAATCGCCGGTCGGCTGCGCCACGGACTCGCTCATGCCGGCCGCCCGCAGTCGTCGGATGCGCACCGCATCATGGACCCCTCCTTCTATTGACAACTTTCGTTAACATTAGAAGGAGCTCCCCGATTTAGTCAACAGGAATGGGTTTTAGAATGAGCGAGGTCGACGAGGCATGGCCGGCACGTGTCTCCGCCGTCGCGGCGCTGGACGAGCCGACCCGGCGCCGCCTGTATGAGTTCGTGGTGAGACAGGCCGCGCCGGTGAGCCGCGACGAGGCCGCCGACGCCGTGCAGGCGCCACGCAACACGGTCTCGTTCCACCTGGACAAACTGGTCACCGAAGGGCTGCTCGAAGCCGTCTACCAGCGCCGCACCGGCCGCACCGGCCCCGGTGCCGGCCGCCCGTCCAAGCTCTACCGGCGCGCGCCCGGGCAGATCACGGTCTCCCTGCCGGACCGGCGCTACGAAACCGCCGCCCACCTGCTCGCCGACGCTCTTCAGGAAGCGCAGGTCTCAGGCGAGCCCCCACGTGTCGTACTCGACCGGCGCGCCCGCGAACTGGGCAGGGAGCTCGGCCGGGCGGCCCGCCCCACCTCTTCTGCCACCGACCCCCGCGCCGGGGTCATGCCGGCCCTGGAAACCCTCGGATTCGAGCCCCGCGCCGCCGGCGACACCATCACCCTGGTCAACTGCCCCTTCCACAGCCTGGCCCGGCAGCACACCGAACTGGTCTGCGGCATGAACCTCTGCCTCCTCACCGGCCTCCTCGAAGGTCTCGCCGCAACAGGCGTCACCGCCCGCCTGGAACCCGCCCCCGAACACTGCTGCGTCCGCCTCCACCCGACCGGCCGGACTCCCCGCTGAGCCCCGTTCCCGCCTGCCGCCTGACCGCCACTCTCGGAAGTGCCGAGCCGGCCCTACGCCGGCGGGCCTCCGGGAACAGCGCTCGCGACGGCGTTCGTCACCGCTGACAGTCCACATCGGCAGCTGCCGGTCGAGCGGCGACGACGCGAGACCTTCCGGCGATCACGTGGCCGCGCCGGGGCCCGCCAGCAGGTCGACGTCGCCCGCGTGCATCGGCTCGCCGCAGTGGGCGCAGCGCAGGTCGACATGGCTGATTTCGTTGCACGCGTGGTGGCGGTAGAGCACTGGAGGCCCGGCCTCGCCGGCGAGCCACTTGTCGCCCCATCCGGCCATGACCATGAGCAGGTCGACCAGATCGGCGCCCTTGACGGTCAGGTGGTACTCGTAACGCGGTCGCTTGTCATAGGGGCGGCGCTCGAGCACGCCCTGGTCGACGAGGTGGTTGAGCCGTTCGGTCAGCACCTTGCGCGAGATCCCGAGGTCGGCCTGGAGCTGGTCGAAGCGGGTCATGCCGGCCCACACGTCACGCAGGATCAGGGGCGACCAGGGCTCCCCGATGACGTCGAGGGTGCGTGCGATGGAGCAGGCCATCTCGCCGAAGTTCGTGCGTTGCATGAGATCAGTCTAGCAACTGGGGTTCCCTGAAGAAACTCCGAGCGTTATGGTCGTGAAGTCTCCTGAAGGAACTCGAGAAGGGAATCGTCGAGATGAGCAAGGTCATCGCCGCCCACGCCGTGTCGGTCGACGGCTACATCACCGGCCGCGACCCGGGCGCCGGGCGCGGGCTGGGTGAGGGAACGATGCTGTTCGACTGGTACTTCAACGGCGACACGCCCAGTCAGGTGTTCGACGGGTTCAAGCTGAGCGAGCCCAGTGCCCGGGTCTTCGACGCCCTCGCCGGCCGCGCGGGCGCGGTCGTGGCGGGCCGCAACACCTATGAGGACTCCGACCATTTCGGAGGCGGCAGCCCGCACCCGGCGGCCTCCCTGTTCGTCCTCAGCCATCGGGCGGCGCCGGAGATGACCGAACGGCAGACCCTCATCACCACCGGCATCGAGGACGCCATCGCGGCGGCTCGCGAGGCCGCCGACGGCAAGGACGTCGGCCTCATGGGCGGCGGCGTCACGACCGAGGCCCTGAAGGTGGGGCTCGTCGACGAGGTGATCCTCCACCAGGTGCCCGTCCTGCTGGGCGGCGGTCGCAGCTTCTTCCAGGAGCTTCCGAAGCATGTGCACCTCCGTCTGCGGGAGGCCGTCCCGGCACCGGGCGTGACCCACCTGCACTACGAGGTGGTCCGCTGATCCTCGCCACCGGAGGGCTGGGCATGATCGGCGCGCGCACCACCGGACCGAGGTCCCTCGTTCCTCGCCGACCGGGACGCCTTCCTGGGCCTCGCGCGTACGACTACGGAGCCGAACTTTCGCGCCGTTCGGCGATCTTCGCCTGCAACGACCGGCAGGCGATCGGCGTCTACCAGGCCGGGCTCGAACTGGCCACCACCCTCACGGTCCGGGAGAGCACCGCCCCACCCGCCGGCCGTGAGGGCGCCGGCTAACACGTCGTTCATTCGGATCCCCACGGTGCGGCCCGGGCGTCGTTCCGGCGGACGCCGGCAGCGGGCCAGGTCGTGGACGACGTGTCAGCGTCCCCGGCAGGTGCGGAGCATGTTGAGCAGAGCCTTCTTCTCCTGTCTTGTCACGAAGAGCCGGTAGTGGTGTTTCACGGTGATCCACGAGGTCGCGTAGCGGCACCAATAGGCGCGGCGTGCCGGACGCCAGCTCTGCGGCCCCTGGCCACCCTTGGCGATGTTGGCGGAGTGGCTGACGACGATCAGTTCGGGCCGGGCGAGGTCGTTGGCGAAGGCGCGCCTGCGCGCCTGGCTCCATCTGCTGGCGCCCGAACGCCAGGCGTACGACAGCGGTACGACGTGGTCGACGTCCACATGCTTCTCGCTCTTCAGCCACTTGCCGTCGTACGGGCTGTACCAGAGGCCCTTGACCGGGTGGCAGGCCGTGTTCCTGCGCACGCGTCGCCCGTCGCGGGCCAGCACCGTCTCCCGGGTGTCGCACTTACCCCTGTGGTGCGCCCATCGGGGCAGGAAGCGCCGGTGGGCATAGCCGCGCATCGATAATGCCTTGGCGACCTTCAACTGGGACAACATCCGGCGGGCGAGCGCGGCACCGGCCTCGGCCTGCGGCCGCTGGCGGGTGTCGGCCGCCGCCCCGCGCGGGATGGCGGTGATCGGAAGGACCAAGAAGGTGAGCACGGCCACGAGGATCGTCCGTCTCAGAAAGATCATGGTTCCATCCATACCCGGTAACTCCCCGTCGCGGGCGGAGCTACTCAGGACAGTAGGACCCTGCTCCCAAGGCGGATTCCTCCCTCAGGCGGAAGACCCGCCGGATTCCGCGGGCGAGGGTGGAGCCATGATCTCCGCCACCCTCACAGGCGTGGTCGCGAGTCTCGCCCTGTCCGCGACACTCCTGCCCGCCGCTCCACCTGTCCAGGCCCGATCTTCACTCGAACGCGTCCAGGTCCGATCCTCACCGGAGGAGCCGCATGAGTGCGCCCGCGCCGTGGCCCGGTGCGACGGCACGCTGGCGGTGCCACTGGACTGGAGCGACTCCTCCTCCGAGCGCATCGAGGTCGCCTTCGCCTGGATCCCGGCCGCCGAACGCGCGACCGGCACGATCCTGGCCAACCCCGGCGGCCCTCTGCCCGCGCTGCCCGACGTGCCGCGCATCCAGCAGGTGCTCGACCCCGTGCTCGACCACCAGAACCTCCTCGTCGTCGATCCGCGCGGGCTGGGCGAGTCCTCCCCGCTGCTCTGCCCGGGCTTGAAGCTCACCGAGCCGGACACGATCGCGGCCTGTTCGGCCCACCTCGGCTCGCGTGCTCGCTTCTTCACGGCCGACCAGGCGGTGCACGACATGGAGGCGGTACGCCGGGCGCTCGGCGCAGGCCCGGTCACCTTCTACGGCAACTCGTACGGCACCGCCTTCGCCCAGGCGTACGCCGCCCGCCACCCTGAGGGTCTGGCCGCGGCGTTCCTGGACAGCACGATGGTCACCTCGGCGGACGGGTACGCGCTGTGGCCCATGCGGTCGCGCCCTGACCTGCTCGGCCTTGTCTGCGACCGGTCGCGGGCCTGCCGCGCGCTCCCGGGTGACGCACGCCGCACCTACGCGCGGCTGGTGGCGCGTCTGCGCGAACACCCTGACCCCGAGGTGCCCCTCATCGCGCTCAGGAGCGTGGAGCGGGTGAACGAGCCGGTGTTCGGCCGGGAGGTGAACGCCGCCGCCACCGCGTACCTCGCCGGCGATCCCGAGCCGCTGCGGAGGCTGGCCCGCGTGCTGGCCGGCGCGCCGAGCCAGCCCGTCGAGGGCGCGGAGTGGGCCGGGTACCTGGCCTACCGATGCGGCGACGGAAGCTTCCCCTTCGACCGGGACGCGGACCCGGCCGAGCGGCTGGACCAGCTCGAGCGGTACCACCTGCGCGAGCGGCCGCTGGCACCGTACACGCCCGCCGACCTGGGGCTGGACGTGCGCAAGAGCCTGGAATTCTGTGTGAACTGGCCGACGCCACGGCGCAGCCCGGTGCTGCCGCCAGGCGCGGCTCTGCCCGACGTGCCGGTCATGGTGGTCGGCGGCGACTTCGACACGCACACGCCCGCGGAAGTGGGCGCCGCGCTGCGGGTCTTCCCCGACGCGACGCTCGTACGGGTCCCCTTCGGCACGCACAGTCTCGCCTGGGGAGGCGGCGAGGCCGGCGAGTGTGTGCGCGCGGCGCTGCGGTCGTTCGTGACCGATCGCCGGGTGCCGCAGGGGCGGTGCACCGCGGAGAACTACCGCGCGCTCGGGGCGTTCTCCCTGTCGTTGGCCGAGGTCGCGCCGGTGCCCGCCGCAGGGCTGGACGCGGGGCGGCGGCGGGTGCTCGCGGCCGCCTTCGCCACCGCCGCCGACGCGGTCGCCCGCCGCAACCCGTACAACCTCTTCCACGGCCGGCTGACGGAGCAGCCGGGGCTGCGGGGCGGGCGCGTCACCTTCGGGAACGGGACCATCACGCTGGACGAGGCCGCCTTCGTCCCCAGGGTGGCGGTGAGCGGGCAGATCGCGCTCACGCCGCAGGGCAGGGCCACGGCCTCGCTCACCGTCCTGGCGGCCGGCTCCCCGGACGGGCGGGCGTACGGGGTGGAGCTGGCATGGGAGGCGTTCACCGCGCAGGAACGGCCCGCACTGTCCGGCACCTTCGACGGCAGGCACTTCGAGGCCCGCGAACTGCGCTGAGCGGTGCCGGCGGGCCGCCGGCAGGCGGGGTCAGCGGCCGGTCGTGCCGTCGATCAGTTCGCGGAGGATGTCCGCGTGGCCCGCGTGGCGGCCGGTCTCCTCGATCAGGTGGGTGAGTGCCCAGCGGATGCTGGGAGCGGGGCGTCCCGGCCGCGGCCGAGGGACAGGGGCGCCGAGATCGGTGCACCCGTCGAGCACGTCGTTCGCGCGTCCGACCGTCTCGCGGTAGCGGGCGACGACGTCGGCCACGCTGTCCGCCGGTGCGGCCTGGAACGTCGCCGGCCAGTCGGTGACGTCGTCCCCGAGGAAGATCGAGCGTTCCACAAAGGTCAGGTGGTTGAGCAGGCCGAGCAGGTTCGTGCCCGACGGCACTGCGGCCGTTCGCACCTGCGGTTCGGGGGCACCGTCGACCTTCGCGGCGATCGAGGTCCGGAGGTAGTCGAGGAACCCGCGCAGGACCTCGGTCTCGTTGCTTCCGGTCCGGGGCGGCGGGGTGTCGCCGCTGCGATTGCGGCGCGTGGTGCCGGGGCCGGTGCTGGTGCCAGGACCGGGGCCGGAACTCGTACTGGGGCTGGTGCTGGGCACAGGGGTCTCCTCACTTCGTCGGGGGCGCCGCCGGCCCGCCGTGTCAGGCGGTGCGGCGGATGAGCAGGACGTGGTCGATGACCTCGGCGGTGCGCCCGCCCGGTCCGGTCGCGATCCGGCGGGGTGTGGCGGCCTGCTCGACCGCCCATGTGGCCGGGTCCAGATCGATACCGGCGGCGACCTCGTGCGGGCTCGGGTACCGGGCGCCGGGATCCTGGTTCCACGACCAGGGCGCGGCCGAGCCGTGGTCGACGACCAGCAGCCGCCCGCCCGGGCGCAGCGCGTGCGCGGCGGAACGCAGGACGGTTGCTCGGTCCAGGTCGAAGGGGGTGTGCAGGTAGTGGGCGCAGATCAGGTCGAAGACGCCCTGCGGGAAGGACTCGTGCAGGTCGTGCCGCACGGTGATGACGCGGTCGCCCAGGCCGCGTGAGCGGGCGAGGGCGGCAAGCCGCTCGACCGCCACGGCCGAGAGGTCGGTGGCGGTGACCTGCCACCCCTGGCCGGCGAGCCACAACGCGTCTCCGCCGTCGCCGCATCCGAGGTCCAGCGCGTCGCCGGGCGGCAGGCCCGTGATCGTCTCGGTGAGGCGAACATTCGGCTGCGGGTCGGCGGCTGCCGGTCGGGCCGCGTAAACGCCGTCCCAGAAGGTGACCGCATTGGTGGTGCTCATCAAGACTCCATCTGTCGGGATGCGCTTAGCTTTGCCGGACGTGCCATGATTTGGCACGAAATCTTGCTGTTCTGGCAAGATGGCCTCGTGGATCGCAGGACGGACGACGACGTGCTGGACGCGGTGGGGCCGCGGCTTCGTGCGCTGCGTCGTGACCGCGGCATCACCCTCGCTGACCTCGCGGCGACGACCGGCGTTTCGGAGAGCACCCTGTCCCGGCTGGAGAACGGGCAGCGCCGGGCGACCCTGGAGTTGCTGCTGCCGCTGTCTCGCGCCTACGACGTTCCGCTGGACGACCTCGTCGGCGCCCCACGCACCGGCGACCCCCGGATACATCTCAAGCCGATCAGGCGGTTCGGGATGATCTTCGTGCCTCTGTCCCGGCGGCCGGGCGGGGTGCACGCGTTCAAGATGATCATCCCCGCCCGGCCGGAGCCACTCGAACCGACCCCGCAGACCCACGAAGGCTTCGAGTGGCTCTACGTGCTCAACGGTCGCCTGCGGCTCGTGCTCGGCGAGCGCGACCTGACGTTGCCGCCCGGTGAGGCTGCCGAGTTCGACACGTCCTTGCCGCACTGGCTGGGCAGCGCCGATGGCGGCGCGGTCGAGCTTCTCATCCTGTTCGGCCTGCAAGGGGTGCGTTCGCACGTACGGACCGACCCTCATCGGTCGTCTCAGGGCGGGAGCCGGCGGTGAGCCCGGCCTGACAGCGAGGTCGTCAACGGGCAGGAGGGTGAGTGCCCGGCTTGCCCGACAGGTCAGGCGGGAACGGCGCGGGCGATGCAGATGCGAGCCTGCAGCCGGGGGCCGGCTTTGTAGAACATGTACTCGACCCCGCCCTGGGTGCCGTTGCGCTTGTAGGCCACGCAGATGCCGCCGGGGTTCTCGTGAGGGGCGTAGCAGAGGTAGTAGCGCGAGCGCGGGTCGGTGGCGGGCCGGGCGACGAGGCCGGCGGTGGTCACGGCGCCCAGAGTCGCGGCGCCGCGTAAGACTCCGCGCCGGGTGAGCGGACGTGAGTCCCGGCCTGATTGATGGATGGTCAACCTGCCTCCGATCCTGGTCGCGTAAGGCGATGGACGCCGTGCGGCCGGCCAGGTCTTCGAACGACCGTCCCCCGGCGTCACTGTATGTTGCCATGCACGGAGGAAGCCATACCACCTGATAATACGAATTACCCAGCGATTATCTCTTGACGCCCCGTTCTGGCCCGTCCCAGAATGACCGAACTAATACGCATTATCGACACGACGGGTGATACGCACTGTGACGGCTTCAGGGCGGCGGCTGACGCAGCAGGACATCGCGCGCATGGCTGGAGTGAGCCAGACGACGGTGTCCCTGGTGCTCAACGGAAGGGCCGAGGGCGAGGTGCGGATCTCGCCCGAAACCCGCGATCGGGTGCTTCAGGTGATCAGGGAGACCGGGTACGTGGCCGACCCCGCGGCCCGCCGGCTCGTCGAACGGCGCAACCGCATCTACGGCGTGTTCACCTACGAGGCCGTCTTCCCGGCGGAGAGCGCCGACTTCTATCACCCCTTCCTGGTGGGGATCGAGGAATGCGTCGAGGAGGCGGGCTGCGACCTGCTGCTGTTCACCAGCGCCAAGGTGCAACAGGGGGAGCGGCGGCGGATCTTCAGCGCGGAGAGCCGGATCCGGCTGGCCGACGGATGCGTCCTGCTCGGCCGGACGATCGACCGGGAGGATCTGTCCAGGCTGCTGTCCGAGGGCATCCCGTTCGTCTCCGTCGGCCGCCGCGACGACGCCGGCGGGCCGGTGCCGTACGTCGGAGCGGACTACCCGCCGGCGGTGCGCGCGCTGGTCGAGCGGGCGGCGGCGCTCGGGCACCGGCGGATGGCCTATGTCGGAGCGGGGGAGGGGCCGGAGTCCTACGCCGACCGGCTGCGTGGTTTCTCCGAAGGCGTGGCCGCGACCGGTGTCGAAGGGCTGCACCTGACCACCGCGGACAGGCTGTTCGACTGCGGCGCGACCGTGGTGTTCGCCGAGGAGCTGGCCGACGGCGTGGCCATCGCCGAGGCCGCCAGGACCCGCGGGCTGGACGTGCCGCGCGACCTGTCCATCGTCGCGCTGGGCGCGCCCACCAGGCCGGTGTCGACCGACATCGACTTCGCCGGGTTCCGCATTCCCCGGCGGGAGATGGGCCGCAGGGCCGTCGAGCTGCTCACCCAGGTGCTGGAACGCGGCGGCGTCCCGCAGGAACTGCTGGTGTGCGAGCTGGTCGAGGGATCGACCCTGGCACCCGTACATGAGGAGAGGTAAGCCCCACGTGGTTGAGATATCGGCAGACGCCCTCGTCGTCGGCGGCGGGCTGGGCGGCGTGGCCGCCGCGCTGGCCCTGCTGCGGGCCGGGCGATCGGTGGTGCTCACCGAGGAGTACGAATGGCTGGGCGGCCAGCTCACCAGCCAGGCGGTGCCGCCGGACGAGCACACCTGGGTGGAGCGGTTCGGCGTCACGGCGAGCTACCGCGCGCTGCGCGACGGCATCCGGCGCTACTACCGCGACCATTACCCGCTGACCGAGCGGGCGCGGGCGTGGCCGGAGCTGAACCCGGGCGCCGGGCACGTCAGCAAGCTGTGCCACGAGCCCAGGGTCGCGGTCGCGGTCATCGAGGCCATGCTGGCCCCGTACCGGGGGTCGGGCAGGTTGCGCGTGCTCCAGCCGTACCGGCCGGTGGGGGCCGAGGTGGACGGCGATCGCGTCACGGCCGTGCGGCTCGCGCACCGCGACGGGGGCGACGAGATCCTCGCGGTGGCGCCGTACGTGCTGGACGCCACCGAGACCGGCGAGCTGCTGCCGCTGACCGGGACCGAGTACGTGACCGGGTTCGAGGCGCAGGGCGACACCGGCGAGCCGAGCGCCCCGGCGACGGCGCAGCCGATGAACATGCAGGCCGTGTCCGTGTGCTTCGCGATCGACCACGTGGACGGCGACCACACCGTGGACAAGCCCGCCTCGTACGACTTCTGGCGCGCCTACCAGCCGCCCTTCTGGGGCGACCGGCTGCTGTCGTGGCGCTGCCCGAGCCCGCGGACGCTGGAGATCGTGGAGCGTTCCTTCACCCCCAACCCGGGGGACGACCCCCGCCTGGTGGCGGCCGACCAGCGGGTCAACCCGGGCGACGGCAACCTGTGGACGTTCCGCAGGATCGCCGCCCGTGACAACTTCGTGCCCGGCGCGTACGGCAGCGACATCGCGCTGGTCAACTGGCCGATGATCGACTATCTGGAGGGGCCGGTCATCGACGTGCCGGACGCCGACCGGCACGTGGCGGCGGCCCGCGAGCTGTCGATGTCGGTGCTGTACTGGCTGCAGACCGAGGCCCCCCGCCACGACGGCGGCACCGGCTACCCGGGCCTGCGGCTGCGCGGCGACGTCACCGGCGGCGCCGACGGGCTCGCCCAGGCCCCCTACATCCGCGAGTCCCGGCGCGTCCGGGCCGTGACCACCGTCACCGAACAGGACCTGTCCGTGGCGGTACGCGGCGACAAGGGCGCCGTCTCCTATCACGACTCCGTGGGCGTGGGCATGTACCGCATCGACCTGCACCCGTCGACCGGCGGTGACAACTACATCGACGTCGCCTGCTCCCCGTTCGAGATCCCTCTCGGGGCGCTGATCCCGCAGCGGATGAGCAACCTGCTGCCCGCCTGCAAGAACATCGGCACCACCCACATCACCAACGGCGCCTACCGCCTGCACCCGGTGGAGTGGAACGTCGGAGAGGCGGCCGGCGCGCTCGCCGCCTTCTGCCTGGACCGCGCCACCACGCCGCACGCCGTGCACGCGGACGGCCGGCTCCTGGCCGACTACCAGCACCGGCTCGTCCGCGACGGCGTGGAACTGCGCTGGCCCGACGTCACCGGCTACTGACGCCAGAAGGAGTACCCCCATGAAAGCACCCCTGGCAGCCCTCGCGCTGGCCGCCCTCCTTACGGTCACGGCCTGTGGCGGCGGTGAAGCGCCGGCCGCGCAGGGCCCGCAGCCGCTGCGCATGTCGATCTGGACCTCCAACGAGGCTCACCTGAAGCTGTTCAAGGAGATCGCCGCCGAATACCGCAAGTCCCACCCGCCGGCCGGCGAGATCACCTTCGACCCGATCCCGTTCGAGAACTACACCACCACGCTGACCACGCAGATCGCCGGCGGCAACGCCCCCGATCTGGCATGGATCCTCGAGAACTCCGCCCCCGACTTCGTCGGCTCCGGCGCCCTGGTCCCGCTCAAGAGCAAGGTCGAGAACGCGGGCGAGCTGGTCCCCGCCGCCACCCGGCTGTGGGAGCGCGACGGCGAGCTGTACGCCTACCCGTTCTCCACCTCGCCCTTCGGCGTCTTCGTCAACACCGACCTGGTCAAGGCCACAGGCCAGAAGACGCCGCGCGAGCTGATCAAGGCTGGCCAGTGGGACTGGGAGCACGCCAACGAGGTCAACAAGGCCGTGGCGGCGAAGGGCAAGAACGGCCTGACCATCCTCAACTTCGACTACAAGGCCTGGGACAACCTCGCGACCGTCTGGCAGGGCTGGGGAGCCAAGGCGTGGAGCGACGACGGCGGCACGTGCCAGTTCAACGCGCCCGAGATGGTCGAAGCCATGACGTTCATGCACAAGGCGATCTTCGCCGACAAGTCCATGCCGGGACCGGGCACCGCCGTCGACTTCTTCTCCGGCGACACCGCGATGGCCGTCGCCCAGATCTCCCGCGCCGCCATGCTGAAGGACGCGACGTTCAAGTGGGACCTGGTGCCGCTGCCCGCCGGGCCCAAGGGCGAGTACGCCGTCATCGGCCAGGCCGGGATCGGCGTGCTGAAGAAGTCGCCGAGGGCCGAGCAGGCCACCGACTTTCTCGCCTACTTCACCAACGTGGCCAACTCGGCCAAGCTCGCCGCGTACTTCCCGCCCGCGCGTGGCTCTCTGCTGACGGCCGACACGATGGCCAAGACCAGCCCCATGCTGAACGGCGATCAGCTCCAGAAAGTGGTGATCGACGGCATCGAGAAGGGCGTGGTCAAGCCCAGCCACAAGGGCCAGGCCGAGCTCGCGCAGACCGCCAGGGCCGCGCTCGACCCGCTGTGGGAGCCGGACGCCGACGTCAAGGCGGTGCTGGACGGCGTGTGCGCGAAGATCCAGCCGCTGCTGGGCGGATGACGTGACGGTGACGGATCTCGGCAACCGGGTGGCCGAGCGCGCCGCCACCCGGTCCCGCCACTTCTGGACCATTCCCCGGCGCGACGCCCTCGTCGGTTACCTGCTGATCTCGCCGCAGCTCGCCGGAAGCGCGCTGTTCGTCCTGCTGCCGCTCGGCCTGGTCGTCTACTACAGCCTCCAGGAGTGGAACGTGCTGGCGGGCACGTTCGAGTTCGTCGGGGGCGACAACTACGCCAAGCTGCTCGCCGACCCGAACATGGGACAGGTGCTGACCAGCACCGCGCTCTTCTCGGTCGGCCTGGTCGTGCTCAACCTCGCGCTCGCCCTCACCCTGGCCATCCTGCTCGACCAGCGGCTGCGCGGCACCACGTTCTTCCGCACGCTGTTCTTCTCGCCGGTGCTGGTGTCGCTGGTCGCCTGGACCATCGTCTGGCAGTTCCTGCTCCAGCAGGACGGCGGCATCAACGGCCTGCTCGGCGTGGCCGGCGTGGACGGCCCCAACTGGCTGCGCGGCGATACCACCGCCCTGCTGTCGGTCGTCGTCGTCCAGGTCGTCAAGAACGTGGGGCTCAACATGGTCCTGTTCCTGGCCGCGCTCCAGGGCGTGCCGCGCCAGCTGTACGAGGCGGCGCAGCTCGACGGCGCCGGCGCCTGGACCCGGTTCCTGCGCGTCACGGTGCCCCTGATCAGCCCGACGATCCTGCTCACCTCGATCATCACCGTGGTCGGGTCGCTGCAGGTGTTCGCCCAGATCGCCGTGCTCACCCAGGGCGGGCCCGGCATGTCCACCACCGTCCTCGTCTACTACCTGTACCAGCAGGCCTTCCAGTTCCGGCACCTCGGCTACGGCGCCACCCTGTCGGTCCTGCTGTTCCTGATCGTCGCGGCGCTGACGTTGCTGCAGTGGCGGCTGCGCCGGAAGTGGGTCTTCCATGAGTCGTAGGGTCAAGCTCGCGTTGTACGCGCTGCTGTGCGTGTTGTGCGTGCCGTTCGTCTTCCCGACCTGGTGGATGGTCACCTCGTCGGTGAAGCCGATCAGTGACATCTTCGCCTTCCCGCCCGCGCTGGTGCCCTCCAGGTTCGACTTCTCCACCTACGGCCGGGTCTTCGAGCTGCAGCCGTTCGGGCAGCAGTACCTCAACAGCCTCTACATCGCGGCGATGGTGACCGTCGGCACGATGGCGGTGGCCGCGATGGCCGGCTACGCCTTCGCCCGCATCCGCTTCCCCGGCCAGAACGTGCTCTTCCTGGTCGTGCTCGTCGGCCTGCTGATCCCCAGCGAGGTGACGATCGTCCCGCTGTTCCAGATGTTCCACACGGCGGGCATGACCGACACGCACTGGCCGCTGATCCTGGTGCCGATCCTGGGCGCGCCCAGCGTGCTGGCGACGTTCATCATGCGGCAGTTCTTCATCACGCTGCCCGGCGAGCTGGAGGAGGCCGCCAGGGTCGACGGGCTGGGCCGCTTCGGCACCTTCTGCCGGGTGGCGTTGCCGCTGGCCAGGCCGGCGCTCGGGGCCGTGGCCATCTTCACGTTCCTGCACTCCTGGAACCTCTACCTCGAACCCATCGTGTTCCTGTCGACCCCGTCGAAGTTCACCCTGCCGCAGGCGCTCACCCAGTTCGTCGACGCCTACGGCTCGCCCCTGTGGAACGTGCAGCTGTCCGCCGCCACGATGACCGCCCTGCCCATCCTGGTCGTCTTCGTGCTGGCCCAGCGGCAGTTCATCGAGGGGCTCGCGCACACCGGTCTGAAAGGCTGACCATGCACTCCCCCCTGCTCTCCCGCCGCACCCTGCTCCGCGCCGCCGCCCTGATCCCGGCCGTCCCCGTGCTCGCGCCCGGCACCGCCTCCGCCGCCACCATCCCCTCCCTGCCGGCGGCTCTGGACCGCACGTCGTTCGCCCCCCACGAGCAGCGCTTCGCGCCGTACCTGGCCACTCTCGCGCCCATGGTCAACGACATGGCCGACAGCGGCTTCTTCGCCGGCGGCTGGTGGCGCACGCCGGCGGCGCCGTACAACGCGCGGGTGCAGGAGCACGTCTTCACGCTGGCCTGGTTCCACGCCAACGCCCGCCCGTGGAACCCGTACGCCGGGGACGCCAACCTGCTGGCCGCGCTCGACGCGGCGCTCGGCCACTACCTGTCACTCCAGCACCCCGACGGCTCCTTCCCCGAGTACAGCCGCGACCAGCACGGCCTGGCGCCCACCGGGTTCGGCATCGGCTACCTGGCCAAGACGCTGCGGATCCTGCGCGCGACCGGGGCGCTGCCCGCGCGCCAGGCCCAGCTCACCACCGCGTTACGGACGGCCATGACCTGGTTCCTGGACCCCGGCAACCGGGTCGTCTGGCAGGATCGCCTCACCTGGGCGAACCAGACCTCCTCGGGCCTGGCGGGGGCCGGGCTCGCGCTCCGGCTCGACCCCGACCTCGCGCTCGCCACCCGCCTGACCGAGGCGTTCGCCCGGCTCCCCGCGGTCGGCCAGAGCCCCGCCGGCTTCTTCAACGAGGAGGGCGGCCACGACATGAACTACAACTTCGAGGTCATGCTCCCCGAGCTGGCCGACGCCTACCACCACAGCCGGGACCCGCACCTGGTGGACATGGCCCGCGCGTTCACCGGCTTCCTGGCCTACAACCTGCTGCGCGAGCCCGACGGCGCCGGATACATGGTCAACGTCGCCCCCTCCACCCGCACCAGCACCCGCTGGTACGACGAGGTCCGGCCCGACCCCGACCGGACCGCGCTCAACTGGACGTTCATCCGCGACGTGCCGCTGCTGTCGGCCTTCATGACCGCCCGCGAGGACCTGGCCGAGGCCCGCGCGGCCTGGGCGGCGTCCACCGAGCCGGTGACGCCGCTCGCCAAGCAGGACACCTCGCCCCGCATCCTCACCCACGGCCTGTACGGCGAGCGGTTCCCCAGCAGGCGGCAGCGCGCCGCCGCCATCGCGGACCTGCCCTACCTGCGCTCGAACGACTTCGCCGAGCTGCGCAGGGACGGCGGCCAGGACTTCCTGTACGTCCGCAAGCCCGGCCTGTACCTGGGCGGCTACTTCGGCACGCGCGCCTCCCGGGCCCGTACCGGCCTGACCTTCCTGTGGCACCCCGACGCCGGCACGATCATCTGCGGCCTCAACGACAACAACTACGGCTGCTGGTCCACCGTCTTCCCCGGCCAGGCGCCCGACTCCAACGGCTCCCTGCCCGCCACCTACTTCCACGGCGCCCCCGGCGGCCGCGAGTGGACCGGCGGCCATGCCCCCGCCGCCCTCGGCATCCGCTACGGCAACGCGAACGTCACCACGGACGTCCTGGTCACCCGCCGGACGGTCCGGCGCACCGTCACGGCGAACGCCGCGGCCACCGAGCAGATCCCGCTCGTCCTCCATCCCACGGACGTCGTCACCTTCACCGACGGCACCCCGGTCGCGTTCGGCGGCACGACCACCGCCACCGCCGACGGCCTCGACCTCCGGCGGGGCCGCACCACGATCCGCCTGCGATGGGGCGCTCCGCTGCAGGCGACCGTCGCGGCCGGCACCGTACGGTATTTCCGCGACGGCGCCCGCCGCTTCCACGCCCTCCGCATCCCGCACCAGGGCACGTTCGACCTCACGGTCATCACGGGCTGACGCGTCTCGACCGCGTCTCCCGGGCGACCGCCCGGACCGACGCCGCTGCCCCCGCACACCCGGCACGTGGGGGGCAGCGGCGTCAGCAAGGCGGGAAAGTTTGTCTCGCCTGTAGACGAGGTTTCTCTCGCGCGCTAACGTTGTCTTCGTTGGAGACGACGTTGAGAGACCTCCGCGTCGGTCGTGGTAGTACTGGACATCCGCGAAGGAGGCCGTACAGACAAGCAGGTGCACCCATGACCGAGCGCTACCTCGGTGTCCTCGGCCTCGCCGAGGCCCTGGGCGTGAGCCGTCATGCGGTGCACAAGTGGCGCAGCCGCTATGCGGACGACTCCGATCACCCGTTCCCCCTGCCCGACGTCGAGGTCGACGGAGCTCCCGGCTGGCGCTCCGATCGGCTGGCGGAGATCGTGCAGTGGCGTGAGGGGCTGCCCGGCCGCGGCGCGGGCGGGGGCCGTCCTTCCCTCGCACGTCAGGAGTACCTCAAGGAGGCAGGGGTGCGCGGCCTGACCCGGGACGAGGCCATCCGCGCGCTCGCCACGTTCGCCGAAGAGTTCCCCGAGATGACCGAGCCGGAGATCTGCGCCTGGCTCGTCGGGAAATGGCGCGGCTGAAACCTCATCAGCACGGAAGGCGATGACGCATGCCCGAGATCGGCGGAGACACCGCACCGGGATTCGAAGCAGTACGCGAGGCGTTCGCGGCCGACCTGGCCGGCGAGCCGGAGACAGGCGCCGCGGTCAGCGTCTACCTGCACGGCCGGAAGGTCGTCGACCTGTGGGGCGGCACCGCCGACCCCGCCACCGGCCGCCCCTGGGAGCGCGACACCCTGCAGCTCGTCTACTCCACCACCAAGGCCGTCACGGCCACCTGCGCCCTTCTGCTGTCCCAGCGGGGCGAACTGGACCTCGACGCGCCCGTGGCGGAGTACTGGCCGGAGTTCGCGGTCAACGGCAAGGACCGCATCCCGGTCCGCTGGCTGCTCACTCACCAGGCCGGGTTACCCGCGATCGACCACCCCGTCACCCCGGAGGAGGCGATCGCCTGGGAGCCCGTGGTGACCGCGCTGGCTGCCCAGCGCCCGTACTGGAAGCCGGGTACGGACCGCGGCTACCACGGGCTCACCTACGGCTGGCTCGTCGGAGAGGTCGTCCGCCGGGTGTCCGGCCGTAGCCTGGGCACGTTCCTCGCCGACGAGATCGCCGGACCGCTCGGACTGGACCTGTGGATCGGGCTGCCGGAAACCGAGCGGCACCGGGTCAGCCGGATCATCGAGACCCCGCCCGACTTCCAGGCCATGGCGCGCATCGACCTGGACGCCCTTCCCGAACCCATGCGCGAGGTCATGGCGGCCTTCGCCGACCCCACGTCGTTGACCAGGCGCTCGCTCGCCGTCGTCACGCCCCCGCTGGACCACAACAGACCGGAGGAGCAGGCCGCCGAGATGCCCGCCACCAACGGCATCTGCACGGCCCGCGCGCTGGCCCGCTTCTACGCCGCGCTCATCGGCGAGGTGGACGGGCACCGCATTCTCGCCCCCGGCACCCTGACCGCCGCGACCGCGGAACAGACCAGTGGCATCGACCGCATCCTGCGCGTGCCCGTCCGCATAGGCACCGGTTTCGGCCTCCCGACCCCGGACGCGTTCTGGTACTCCCCGGCCGCCTTCGGATTCCCCGGCCGCGGCGGGTCGCTCGGCTTCGCCGATTCGGCGACCGGCCTCGCGTTCGGTTACGTCATGAACCGCCTCGTGGAAGGCGTCCCGGACCTGAGGGCCGCGAACCTTCTCGCCGCGGTCCGCAACGCGATGGGCGCCGCGGCGCTCAGCCCTTGACGGCACCCGCGTGACTTCATGGCCGCGGCAACACCGCCTGCCGGATCCACGCTCTGACCGTGGGCAGATGGCGGGTCCCTCTCCGGGTGGATGCGGGTGGAACCGGCTGTTCCTACGATGAGCGGGTGGTGGTGACTCCCCGCTGGCTGTTACCGGCCGGCCTCGGGCTGCTGATGCTGCTGGTCGGCCTGTCGTGGGCGCAAACGATCATGCTCGGTTGCGACTGCGTGTGGCCGTTCGCCGGAGGGGGCGCCTTCATCGCTCTCTGCCTCGTCATCGTGCGTACGGTGCCGGGCCGTTCCGCCGAGGTGGCCGGTCTCCTGGCTCCCGCGGCCATAGCGGCGCTCACGGGGCTCGCGGTCAACAGCATCGGCTGGTTCGTTCTGGTGATCTACATCGCGTTCGTCGCGCTGAACCTGCGACTCTGGCCGGGCGTCGTCATGTGGCTCGCCTCGCTCTCCGTGGTGGTCGCGGCGGCGTTCACCACGCCGGACCCCGGGTGGCCCAACTGGCTGGCCGCCGTGACGCTGGTCTTCTGGAGCGGCTGGGCCGCGCGTTACCGCATCGAGGTGGGGGAGCGGTTGCACCGCGCGGAGAGCGCCGCCGCCGCTGCCGCCGCTCTGGCCGAGCGGCAGCGGCTCGCCGCCGATCTGCACGACATCGTCGCGCACACGCTCGCCGTGACGGTGCTGCACCTGGGGGGCGCGCGGCTGGCGCTGGAGCACGATCCCACGGAAGCGGCGGCGGGGATCGCCGAGGCCGAGCGCCTTGCCCGGCAGAGCATGGCGGAGCTGCGAAAGGTGGTCCGGGTCCTCGCGGAAGAAGGCTCCGAGGTGGTCGCCCCCCAGCCCACCGCGCCCCGCCTTCCCGAGCTCTTCGCGGAATACCGGACGGCGGGCCTCGAACTCGACACGAGCGTCGACGGCGAGCTGACGGCGGTGAGCCCGACGACCGGGATGGTGCTCTACCGGCTGGTTCAGGAGGCGCTGGCCAACGCCGGCCGCCACGCTCCGCGAAGCTCCGTCGAGGTGCGGCTGCGCGTATCGGAGGAGGGCGCCGTACGGGCCACGGTCACCAATTCCTTGCCCGACGGCCCAACTCGGCACAATGGCGGCATGGGACTTCGCGCGATGGCCGACAGGGTGCGCATGGTCGGCGGCCACGTCACCGCCGGCGTCGAGGACGACCGGTGGGTCGTGCGGACGGAGCTGCCGGCATGATCTCGGTGGTGCTCGTGGACGACCAGGAACTCGCCAGGGCAGGACTGCGGACGATCCTGCGCCAGCCGTACGGCTTCGACGTGGTCGGCGAGGCGGCCGACGGCCAGGCCGCGCTGGCGGAGGTCGCGCGCGTCCGGCCCGACGCCGTGGTCATGGACATCCGCATGCCGCGGATGGACGGGGTGGAGGCCACTCGTGCGCTGCTGGCCGCGGATCCGGCGTCCCGCATCCTGGTGCTGACCACGTTCGGTGAGGACAGCGTTCTCGCGGCGGCCCTGCGGGCCGGCGCGTCGGGATTCTGCCTCAAGGACGCTCCGGCCGAGGACATCCAGCGTGCCGTCCGGGCGGTGGCGTCAGGCGACGGCTGGCTGGATCCCGGCGTCTGCGGGCGGGTCCTGCGGCGTTACCGCGCGGATCCGGTGACCGACCCCGACGCGGTCCGGCGGCTCGGCGACCTCACCTCCCGCGAGCTCGACGTGCTCAAGCTCATCGGCCGGGGGCTCACGAACGCCGAGATCGCCCGCCGGCTCGTGATCGGCGAGGGCACGATCAAGACCCACGTCGGCCGGATCTTCACGAAGCTGGCGGTACGCGACCGGGCGGCGGCGGTCGTCTTCGCGTTCGACCACGGTGTGGTCCGCCCCGGGGAGTCGCCGCCTATGCCTGGGGTCTGACTCCAGGTTCTGTTCCCGGCCAGACGACAGCGGCGGCGCCATCGGAAACCGTGGAGGCATGCTTCTTCAAGCCCCCCGTCTCCGGATCACCGCTCCCTCGCTTCCGCCGATCGCCTGGCGGACGATCGCTCCCATCGCGGGCGTCGTCGTGGTCACCCTGCTGGTGCTGAGCCCGTGGTACGGCTACCACCGCGACGAGCTCTACTTCCGCATGCTCGGTCAGACTCCCGCCTGGGGGTACTTCGACCAGCCTCCGCTGACCCCGCTCCTGGCCCGGCTGTCCACGGAGCTGTTCGGCGACACCATCGTCGGGCTGCGGGTCGTCCCCGCGCTGTGCGCGGGACTGCTGATCCTCATCGGTGCCGCGATCACCCGCGAACTCGGCGGCCGCGCGAACGCGCAGACGCTCGCCGCCGCCGGTCTCGGCACCGGGATGTTCCCCCTGCTCGCCGGGCACACCCTGCTGACCCAGTCGGCCGACTTCGTGTTCTGGACGGTCTGCATCCTGTTCGTGCTGCGTGCCCTGCTGCGCGGCGACGGGCGATGGTGGATGGCGGCCGGCGCCGTCGCGGGAGCCGCCACGTTCAACAAGCATCTCATCGTCCTGCTGATCACCGGGCTGGCCACCGGCCTGCTCATCACCGTCGGCATGGCGGTGAAGGGGCCGCGTGCCGTCTTCAGCGACAGGTGGTTCTGGTCCGGGGCGTTCCTGGCGGCCCTCATCGCCTCTCCGAACCTGCTCTACCAGGCCACCAACGGCTGGCCTCAGCTCACCATGGCGGCCACGCTCAGCGAGTCCGTGAACCGGATCATGTTCGTGCCCATGCTGGTGGCGCTGCTCAGCATGGGAGCGTTCGCGATCGCCGTCGTCGGGTGGCTCTGGCTGCGCAAGCGGCCGCAGACCCGGCCGCTGGCCATCGCGGCCCTGATGACGATCCTGCTCGGCTGGGCGTCAGGAGGCCGGGCGGACTATGTCGCCGGCAGCGTGATCTTCGCCTTCGTGGCCGGCTGCGTGCCCGCCGCCACGTGGATGGACAGCCGGGCCGCCCGGCGTCGAGTGGTGTGGTGGGGACTGCTCGGTAGCTCGCTCATCGGGATCGCCGTGGCGCTGCCGCTGCTCCCGCTGCCGGCGCTCGGTTCCTCGCCCAACGAGGTGTCCAGGGAGTCGGTGGGCTGGCCGCGCTTCGCCGCCCAGGTGGCCGGGGTGTACCGGGCGCTGCCGTCCGGAACGGTCGTGCTCACCTCGAACTACGGCGAGGCCGGTGCGCTGGACCGGTTCGCGCCCGACATTGCCGTCTACAGCGGCCACAACGAGCTGTGGTACCAGGGGCCGCCGCCGGAAACGGCGCAGACGGTGGTCGCCGTGGGGCTGCCGCCGGAGCAGTTGCGGCAGCGCTTCGCACGCTGTGAATCCGCCGGGGTCATCGATCACGGCACCGCAGTCGCGAACGAGGAGCAGGGCCTGCCCATCACGGTCTGCTCGGCGCCGCGGACTTCGTGGAAGACCGCCTGGCCCGACTTCCGGCACGCGAGCTGAGGAGCGATCATGAGCAACGTCCTGGTCATCACGCCGACCTACAACGAACGAGACACTCTCCCGGGCATCGTCGGCAGGATCCGCGCAGCCGTACCCGCCGCCCACGTTCTCGTCGTCGACGACAACAGCCCCGACGGGACGGGCCCGATCGCGGACAGGCTCGCGGCCGAACTCGACGGCGTGCACGTCCTGCATCGGGACCGCAAGGAAGGGCTGGGCGCCGCGTACGTGGCGGGCTTCCGCTGGGGACTCGCCCGGGGGTTCGACCTGCTGGTGGAGATCGACGCCGACGGCTCGCACCCTCCCGAGCGGCTCCCCGCCCTGCTGAACGCGGCGGAGCGGGCCGATCTCGTCATCGGCTCCCGCTGGGTGCCCGGCGGCCGTGTGGCGAACTGGCCGCGCAGACGGGAGCTGCTCTCACGACTCGCGAACCGCTACGTACGGGTGGCGCTCCGGCTTCCCGTCGCCGACGCCACCGGCGGGTTCCGCGTCTACCGGGCGGCCGCGCTCAGGAAGATCCTGCTCGGCGGTGTGGAGTCGCGGGGCTACTGCTTCCAGGTGGACCTCACGCTGCGAGCCGTACGTCACGGATGCGCGGTGGCGGAGGTGCCGATCACCTTCGTCGACCGTACGAGCGGGGCGAGCAAGATGAGCGGTGGTGTCCTCTTCGAGGCGCTCTGGCGGGTGACCCTGTGGGCCCTCAGGATACGGACACGCGATATTCACGCACCCACGCGTTCAGCTCCACAAGCTGCACCAGCAGCTGGGCGGCGCTCGCCCCGCCCGGCAGCTGCGCGTGCAGCTCGCCGCCGGCGATCTGTCTCAGCAGGCCGTTGAGGCGCGGCGTGTCGAACATCGGACGCAGCGGCGACTCGCTCGCGTTCACTATCCACTTCGCCTCGCGCACCAGCGCCCGATCGTGAGCCGGGTTCTGGACGTGCGGGTACGCGCTCTTCTGCCGGGTCAGCGTCGTCGGCGGGAGGATGTCGGCCATCGCGTCCTTGAGCAGGCTCTTCAACCCGCCCGCGCACTTCATCGACCAGGGGACGTTCCAGACGTACTGGACGAGCCGGTGGTCGCAGAACGGCAGCCGCACGTGCAGTCCCTGGGCCGCGCTCATCCGCTCCTTGCGGTCGAGCACGACGGCGAGCGGCCCGGCCATCCCGAGATACAGCACCTCCCGCATCCGCGCGTCCAGCCCCTCCTCACCGGGCAGGCGCGGCACCTCGCCGAGGAGTTGCGCGTAGCGCGCCTTCTCGTCGCCGTCCCGCGCGAGCTCCGGCACGAGGAAGTCGGCGAGTTTCGGCCCGTCCCCGAGCCACGGGAAGGTGTCGCGCCGGATCAGCTCGGTCTTGAAAAGGTACGGATACCCGCCGAAGAACTCGTCCGCCGCCTCGCCGGACAGCGCCACCTTGGTGTCCTGCCGCATCCGCTGGAACAGCAGGTACATCGACGCGTCGAACTGCCCCCACCCGGGCAGGTCACGCGCGCGGCGCGTCGCCGGGATCACGGCGAGCAGGTCCGGCATCGTCGCCGTGAGCGTGGTGTGCCTGCTCCCCATGAACTCCGCGGCCGCCGCGGCGTACGGCGCGTCCACGTCCGGTCGCAGCTCGGTCGGCGCGAAGTGCGCCTTGTCGCTGTCGAACTCGACGCAGTACGTATCGAGCGTGCGCGGCAGCAGCCGCGCCGCCAGCGCCGCCACCGACGTCGAGTCGACGCCGCCGGACAGCATCGCGCCGCACGGCCCCGACGCGGGCAACTGGCCCGCCACGGCGTCATGGAACAGCTCCCGCACGCGCTCGGCGGTCTCGGCGGGCGTGTGGTCGTGCGGCTCGCTCGTCAGCCGCCAGTACGCGCGCGAAACCGGCCCGTGATCGGGCGTGTACGTGATGACGTGCGCGGGTTTCACCTCATGCACGCCGACGAGCGGCGTCTCACCGGCGAGCGTCAGGCGCGGCTGCAGTGCGATCGTCATCAGCGACCGGTCGAGACGCGGGGTGAACAGCGGATTCGCCATGATCCCCTTCGGGAGGGAGGCGAACAGGATCCCGCCGGGATAGGGGTGGTAGTAGAGCGGCTTCAGCCCCAGGTGGTCCCGTGCCAGCAGCAACCGCCGCTCCCGCCCGTCCCAGATCGCCATCGCGAACGCGCCGACCAGGCGGCCGACGAAGTCCGCGCCGCGCGTCAGGTAGGCGTGGAGCAGCACATCGGTGTCGGTGGCCACGGAGGGCAGGCCGAGGGAGCGGCGCAGAGCGGCCAGGTTGTAGATCGCGCCGTCGTACACGAGTATGACGCTCTCCTCGTCCGAGGAGAGGTCGCGGCGCGGCGAGAACAGCGCCGGTTGACGGCCCTGGGCGGTGCCCGGGGTCGTGAGGCGGCGATGGGCCAGCGCCGCGTGCCGGGTGATGTGGGCCGCGCCGCCGTCGGGCCCGCGATCGCGCATCGTGTCCGTCATGGCGTGCACGACGTCCGCCCGTTCCGTGAGATCGCGTCCTAGGTCGATCCATCCGATGAGACCGCCGCTCATCTGGTCAGCTCCCCTGCAGTCGTAGTAGGTCCGAGCACCCGCCGTACGCGGGTCAGTGCCTCGCGGGTGCGTTCCGGCGCGTGGACGAGCGCGATGCGCAGGTGACCCGCGCC
This sequence comes from Nonomuraea sp. JJY05, assembly GCF_043496855.1. Lineage (NCBI taxonomy): Bacteria > Bacillati > Actinomycetota > Actinomycetes > Streptosporangiales > Streptosporangiaceae > Nonomuraea > Nonomuraea sp. JJY05. The sequence goes on along the minus strand of NZ_JBIEIS010000042.1, from coordinate 68,511 downwards.
GGGGTTGGCCCCGCAGTCGGTGGCCGCGCCGAGGTAGCGCCCCGGCATCGCCGTCACCGCTTCTTCACGCCACAGCCGGCGCGCCGCCTCCTCGTCGTCCGGTACGGGGAACCAGAGGAAGAAGCCCGCCTCGGCCCGCTCATAACCGGTGAGCTCGCCGAGCAGTTCATCCGCGATATCCCAGTTCGCGCTCACGGCCGACCGCAGGCGCGCGACGTGCGCGTCATCCGCCCACAACCGCGCCGCCACCGCGCAGACCGGCTCGGCCGGCGAGACGCCGCAGGTTCGGTTGTGGTTCGCGTACGCCGCCACGCTCGCCGGATCCCCGATCACGAACCCGGACCGCAGGCCCGGCATCCCGGATCGCTTGGACAGGCTGTGGAGCACCAGGAAGCGTCCCGCGTCGCTCGCCCTGCCGGACGTCAGGAATCCGCCGCCCGCGCCCGAGCCGTGGACGAGGTCGATGTAGCACTCGTCGACGATGAGCAGCGCACCGGCCGCCCGCGTCGCGGCGCTGATCGCGCGCACCCTGCCGGGGGCATGCGTCTCGCCGCGCGGATTGCCCGGTGAGCAGACGACGACCGCCGCGACGTCCCGCCGCGCGGCCACGGCGGCGGCGACCTCCGACGCGTCGCCGTAGAAGATCGCCCGGCCTCCCGCCGCCTCCACCGCCGCGTGGTAGGTGGGATAGAACGGATTGGGCAGGACGACCGCCGGAGCGGGCGAGTGCATGTCCGCGGAGACTGCCAGGGCGATGGCGGCCGCGACGGCCTGCTTCGTGCCGGGGGACGGCTCGATCGCGAGCGATCCTTCGCGTACGGCGGCGCCGAGGTGGCTGCCGAAGCGGCGTTCCAGCCAGCCCGTGTAGGCGGCGCGGAGTTCGGGCGTGCCGCCGAGCGGGGGGTATCGCGTCCAGCCGGCCACGTCACCCAGGAGCCGGCCGTCCACCGGCGGCGTGACGAGGCGGGCCTCGCCGAGGTGGAGGGGGATCGGGGTGACGCCGGCGGGTGCGGGGATTCCCGCCAGGAGCGCGCGCAGCCGGTCGAAGGCGCTCGGCGACGAGGTTGATCGAGTCGATGGCATGAAGGAAGGGGCTCAGTCCCGGACGAGGTCGTTGAGGGCCGTCTTGCCGCGGGTGCGGTCGTCGGCGTGCTTGACGATGATCGCCGCATACACCGATATATCGGGATTGTTTGCGTCGATGCGGGAGCCCGGGACGACGACCGCGTTCTCGGGGACCTCGCCGTAGGTGACCTTTCCCGTGGCGCGGTCGACGATGGGGGTGGATCTCCCCAGGAAGACCCCCATGCCGATCACGGCGCCACGCCGTACGACCACGCCCTCGGCGATTTCCGAGCGCGCGCCGACGAAGACGTCGTCCTCGACGATGACGGGCTGCTCACCGAGGGGTTCGAGGACGCCGCCGATACCGGCTCCGCCGGAGATGTGGCAGCGTGCACCGATCTGCGCGCAGGAGCCGACGGTGGCCCACGTGTCGATCATCGTGCCCGGGCCGATGTAGGCGCCGACGTTGACGAAACACGGCATCAGCACGGCCCCGGGCGCCACGTACGCGCCGAGGCGGACGACTGCGCCGGGCACCACGCGCAGGCGCGCGTCGCGGAAGACGGCGTCGTCCCAGGTCTCGAACTTGAGCGCGATCTTGTCGAAGCTCTTCGGCCGTCGCGCCCCGCCGGACCCGACCTCGTTCCGGCTGATCAGGAACGACAGCAGAATGAGCTTCTTCACGAACGTGTCGACCACCCACTCCGGCCCCTCCGGGCGCGCCGCGCGCAGCTCGCCCCGGTCGAGGGCCGCGAGTCCGGCGGCGACGTGCGGCGCGAGGGCCGCCAGCTCGTCCTCGGACAACGACTCCCGCCGCTCGAAGGCGCTCTCGACCAAGCTCCTGTTCAAGGTCACACTCCCCAGCGGACGGTCGCGATGTAGTCGTCGTAGGTTTCGGCCCGCCGGATCTCCACCACGTCGCCGCCGTCGGTGAGCATCAGCTCGGCGGGACGCAGGCGGCCGTTGTAGGTGAAGCCCATGGCGTGACCGTGGGCTCCGGTGTCGTGGATGAGCGCGATGTCGCCGTCGCGGGGCTCGGGCAGCTCGCGGTCGACGGCGAACTTGTCCAGGTTCTCGCAGAGCGCGCCGACGACGTCGAACCTGCCGAGCTCCCTCCCCTCGGCGTAGGGGAGGGAGATGTGGTGGTACGCGCCATACATGGCGGGCCGCATCAGTGACGACATCGAGGCGTCCAGGCCGACGATCTCGTGGCCTTTGCGGCAGCGGTTGATGACGCGGGTGACGAGGACGCCGTGCGGGCCGGTCACGTACCGGCCGATCTCGGTGAGGATGCGCGGCCCGCCGGGGCCGAAGAACTCCTCCCGGGCGGCGAGGATCTCGTCCGCGTACGCGGCGAAGTCGATGGGTTTGTCGTCCTCGTGGTAAGGGATGCCGAGCCCGCCGCCGACGTTCACGTACTCGAGCTCGATCCCGACCACCTCGGCGACCCGCGCGCCGTGCCGGATGACGTCGGCGGCCGCCCGCGCGGCGCGGCCGGTGTCGAGCTCGTTGGCGCAGGTCATGCCGTGGATGCCGAACCGTCGCGCGCCACGGGCGACGGCGCCCTCGTACGCGCCGGCGAGCTCGTGCACGGGCACGCCGAACTTGCTGTGCGCCGCGTTGCCCATGAGCGCGCAACCGGCGGCGAGACCGGTGGGGGAGATGCGAAAGGCGACGGTCCCGGGAAGTTCGTCGACTTTCTCCGCGAACGACCTGTCGTCGAACGTTATCAGCGCGCCCGCGGCGCGGGCCCGCCGATATTCGGGCAGCGCGGTGTTGTTGGAGGTGAACACGATGTCGCCGGCCTGCGCGCCGACCGTCTCGGCAAGGCGCACTTCCACTGCCGACGAGCAGTCGAAACCACTTCCGGCGGCGCGCAGCAACGCCAGGACATTCGGGTTCGGCAACGCCTTCACCGCGAAATATTGCCGGTACGAGGCGTCGCCGAATGCGCGCACCATCGACTCGTGGGTGGCCACGATGCCGCGCGCGTCGTAGATGTGGAATGGCGTGCCGAAATCCGCGACGAGATCGGGGAGCAGCGGCAGCAGTCGCTCGGAGAATTCAGCCGACATCGGCACGGCGGGATCCGATCCTCATGGTACGCGTGCGACGCAGATCGTCCGGTTGCGTATTCCGCTCACCGGCCGCAGATACGGAAAATAATAGCTTTCCACCGGTTCGAAGCCGAAAGAAATCAGGCTCTTGTGCAGATAGTCCTTGGCGATGAACCAGAACCCGGCCACGTGCTCGTGCGGCGCGAAGTCGGCCTTGGCGTCGCGGGGCGCGTCGTTGGACAGGACCAGGTACGTTCCCGGCCGCAGGGCCAGGTCGCGCAGTTTGCCGAGGGCGGGGGCCAGTTCCCCGGCCGCGTCGAAGAGGTGGCCGAGCAGGCCGTCGGCGTAGACGGCCGAGACGTCGGCGGTGTCGACCGGACGCAGGTCGAAGAAGTCGACGGTGCGGGCGTCGACCCCCTTCTTCCTGGTCAGCTCGACGGCTTCGGCGTTGCAGTCGATGGCGCGCACGTCGCAGCCGTGCGCGGCGAGGTCGCCTTCGACGAAGCCGTTGCCGCAGCCGAGCGACAGCACCGCCGCCTCGGGCGCGGTCAGCATGAGGATCTTGAGGACGATGTGCGAACGGTACTCGGGGACGTAGGTCGACGGGGTGATGGAGTCGTTGAAAGCGCCACCGCTCTCCCAAATGTCGTAGATGCTCTGCGAGGCGGAGCCGACGGAGCGGGGCAGACAATAATAGTCGTGAATGCTCGCCAGCTCCGGTCTGGATTGCGGCACCCTTTCCCTCCCTGGGTTGACCGGTGTCAAAGCCGTGCCGGCGGGGCGGATTTCTCGCCGTTGAGTTTCCGGCCGTCGGACAAGCGGCAGGAGCGTAACACGCGGCCGACGGCGGGCAAAGGCTTCTGTCCAATTCCGGTCGCATCGGGAGCGGGCGCACGCCGATCGGCTGGGTGTGAGAAGTTTGTAACATGTAAACTCGCTGTTCAGTGCCGGTGTGCGGTTTTTGTCGCAACACTTATTAGGGCCGCTCGCCGGGCCGATTACGGCAAATGAAAGTTTCCCGGCTCCTTGCGCCGCGCGGCGGCCGCCCCGTATGCTCCGGCCGTGCTTGAGTTGATTCCCATCACGGCGGGTATTGGCACTGAAGTCCGTGGGATCGATGTCACCGGTTACATTTCCGACGATGATTTCGAGCGCATCTATCGCGCCTGGATCGACACGACGATTTTGTTGATCAGAGGCCAGGAAATGACTCCGGGCGAACAGGTGGAGTTCAGCCGCAGGTTCGGTCAGGTGGTCACTTACACCCGGTCCCAGTTCAACGCCGACGACCATCCCGAGATCCTCGTCCTGTCGAATCTGACCCGCGACGGCAAGCCGATCGGCTCGGCGTACAGCGGCCGGGTGTGGCACAGCGACGGCGCGTACCTGACCTCCCCGCCGGCGGGGTCGATGCTGTACGCGCGCGAGGTGCCGCCGGTCGGCGGGGACACGTGGTACGGCAACATGTTCGCCGCCTACGACGCGCTCCCGGACAAGGTCAAGACCCGCATCGCCGATCTCAAGGTCATCATCAGCCGGGTCCGGTCCCGGCCCTACAACTACCCGGACCGGCCGCCGCCCACCGCGAAGGAACGCGAGGAGTGGGCGGACGTCGCGCACCCGATCGTGAAGGTGCACGAGGTGAGCGGACGCAAGGCCCTGTACGTCGGCGGCAACGTGCCGTGGCGGATCGAGGGGATGTCCGAGGACGAGAGCCGGCCGCTGATCACGTTCCTGCAGGAGTTCGCCACGATGCCGCGGTTCACCTATCGCCACCGGTGGCGGGCCGGCGACATCGTCCTGTGGGACAACCGCAGCGCCATGCACCGGGCCACCCCCTACGACCACGTCAACCACCGGCGCCTGATGCACCGGACCACCCTCGCGGCGGCCGGTTAGATGCGGGCGGACTACATCATCGTGGGGGCGGGCGCGGCGGGGTGCGTGCTCGCGTCGCGGCTGTCGGAGGACCCCGGCACGCGGGTGCTCCTGCTGGAGTCGGGGTCGCGGCGGCGCAGCCCGCTGCTGTCGATCCCGGCCGCGGAGACCATCCTCATGGGCAACCCCAGGTACGACTGGTGCTTCGAGACCGACGCCGACCCGACGATCGGCGGCCGGACCCTGCGCATCCCGCGCGGGCGCCTGCTCGGCGGATCCAACCAGATCAACGGCATGATCTTCGTGCGCGGCCAGCGCGAGGACTACGACGAGTGGGAGCGCCTCGGCAACCCCGGCTGGTCGTGGGCCGGCGTCCTGCCGTACTTCAGGAGCTTGGAGAGCACGGGGATCGGCGGGCCGAGCCGGGGGAGCGACGGGCTGATCAGCGTCGGCCTGCCGCGCGAGCGTGACGAGCTGTGCGACGCGTTCCTGCTGGCCGCGCAGAAGGCCGGATACCGGGAGAACCCCGACTACAACTCCGGTGACCAGGAGGGCTTCGGCTACTACCAGGTCAACCACGACCGTGGCCGCCGCTCGTCGGTCGCGGGGACGTATCTTCGCCGTGCGCTGCGGCGGCCCAACCTGCTCGTGCTCACCGACGCGCATGTCACCGGGCTGCGGTTCGAGGGCTCGCGCTGCGTCGGCGTCAGCTTCCGCCACCAGGGCCGGGCCCGGCAGGCCGGCTGCGGGCGCGAGGTGATCGTCAGCGCGGGAGCCGTCCAGTCGCCGCAGCTGCTCGAACTGTCGGGGATCGGCTCCGCCGACGTGCTCGCCGCGGCCGGGGTGCCGGTCGTGCGCCATCTGCCCGGCGTCGGCGAGAATTTCCGCGATCACTACGCGACCCGGCTGCGCTGGCGGGTCCGCCGTCCCATCACCTTCAACGAGCGCTCGCGCGGCCCGCGCCTGGCCCGCGAGGTGGTGGCGTACGTGACGCGCCGCCGGGGGCTGCTCAGCCTGCCCATCGCGCTCGGCCACGGGTTCGTCCGCTCGTCCGACGCCGAGTCGCGGCCGGACCTGCAGTTCCACTTCGCCCCGGCCAGCTACGGCGCGGGGGCGACCCGGCGGCTGGACACGGCTCCCGGCATGACCGTCGGCGTCTATCCGCTGCGGCCCGAGTCGGCCGGGTCCATCCACATCCGCTCCGCCGACCCCATGGCGCCGCCCGCGATCAGGCCGCGCTTCCTCGCCGCCGAGGCCGACCGTGCCCGGCTGGTCGCCGGGATGCGCATCGCGCGCCGCGTCGTCGAGGATCCCGCGCTCGACGCGTACCGCGCGTTCGAGCTGATCCCGGGGGCGGACGTCCGGACCGACGACGAGCTGGTCGCCTACGCGCGGGAGAACGGCGACACGTCCTACCACCCGGTGGGGACGTGCCGGATGGGCGCCGACCCGATGGCGGTCGTCGACCACCGGCTGCGCGTCCACGGCCTGTCCGGGCTGCGCGTGATCGACGCCTCGGTGATGCCGACCATGGTCTCGGGCAACACGAACGCCGCGAGCATGATGATCGGCGAAAAAGGCGCAGCGCTCGTTATCGCCGATTCCCTGGAGAACGCATGAGGTTCGACTACGAACGCAATCTCGCCGCCGTCGGTACCTACCGTGACTGGCGCAGCGCCTTCTGGCCGCCGTCCGGCGGCTACCAGCTGGCCTGCCTCGACCTCGCGGCCGAGACCCCGGACCTCGGCGACGGCTTCCTCGCCGGGCTGGCCACGCTGCGGGCGGCCGTCGACGCCGACTGGCAACGGGTCAAGGAGACGGCGGGGCCGCCCGAGGACTCGGGGGAAAGGCGGCGCTTCCACGCCCCGGCGCTGGTCGCCTCCGCCATGCGGGACATCGCCAAGCACCTGCCCGGCGACGCCGATCGGCGCGCGCTCGCGCTGCGCGCCGATGCCGTCGAGCACGGCTACCCGCCCGAGGCGTTGAGCGAGCTCGCGGAACTGCGTGAGGACGTGACGCTCGTCGCGGGCCATCTCGGCACCTGGTCGGGCAAGGACCCGGGCGGGCTGCCCACGGCGTTCGCCTGCCGCCGCGATGACGTGGGGCAGGAGTACGTGGCCGCCGCGCTCGCCGAGCGGGACAAGGTCGAGCCGTACCTGCCGCGCTCATGGCGGACCTGCGGCTCGGCGACCTCCCGGCGTTCGGCGCGAGCCGGCTGTTCTTCATGGCGGGGGAGGGCAACCTGCACCCCAAACACATCGCGTACTTCCTGCCGGAGGACGAGGGGGTCGACCAGTCGCCGTACAAGAAGACCTACTACTTCCGCAACACCCACCGGGCCGTCCTCGACGCGGTGTCCGGGCCGCTCTCCGCCCGGTACGCGCGGGTGGGCAACGGGTTCGACCCGGCGGCCGAGCGGTTCGCGGGCATTCCGACGCTCGGCGTGCTCAGCCACGAGTTCGGCCACTTCGTGCACCGGCCCGCCACGGACTTCACCCCGCTGTGGACGGCCGACCCGTGGGTCGTGGGGGTGCTCCAGGAGACGGCCGCCGACGTGTTCGGCGTCCTCGTCCTCGCCGAGGTGTGGGCCGGGCCGCTCGGGCTGGACCAGGCCGACGTCATCGCGTACTACCTGGCCGAATGCCTGCGTTACGTGGACCGCGGGCTCGGCACGTTCCCCGACAGCGACGGCATGTTCCTCCAGCTGTCCTACTTCGCGAAACTCGGCGCGCTCGCGCTCGACGGTCCCGTCCTCGTCGGCGAGCCGGACGCGGTGCTCGCCGGGCTGCGCTCGCTGGCCCGCGTCCTCGCCGAGACCCTGTTGCTGCCCGATCCCGGGCCCGCGCTCGCCTTCCACGCCGCGTACGGCCCGGCCGGCCTCGGCCCCCTCGAACCGCTGGTCGAGGAGTTACGCCGCAGGCCCATGCAGTCCGTCGAGTACGTCCAGGAACACCTCCATGTTCGTTGACTCCTTGGTGGACAGGCTCGCCGAGCACCCCGGGCAGCGGATGCGGTTCCTGGCGCGGGACGGGAGCACGCTGGTCAGGACGTACGCCGAGATCCACGACGACGCCGGCCGGCTCATGACCGAGCTGCGCGACAGCGGCCTCGGCCCGGGTGACCTCGTCGGCGTGCTCGGCCCGAACTCCTACGAGTGGATCCTCGCCGACCTCGCGCTGCTCGCCCTCGGCTGCGTCCCCGTCGCCATCCCCGCGGAGAACCGTCACGATCCCGCGGAGATCGGTGCGCTCGTCGACACGTACCGGCTGGCCGCGCTGCTGGTGACCCGGGCGCTCCCGGACGAGGCCGGCCTGCCCGCGGCCACCGCGATCCTGACGAACCGGCCGGTCAAGCTCGACCCGGTACGGCACGGCGACGCTCCGGCGCTGCCGCCCGGCGTGCGCACGATCGCGTTCTCCTCAGGGACCGCGGGGACGCAGAAGGGCCTGCTGCTCACCGACGACGGCATCGCCAACACCGTCGAGCTGTCGGCCCGCGCGTGGCAGGTCACGCCGGACGACGACATCGTGATCGTGATGCCGTACTCGAACTTCCAGCAGCGCTACCTCACCTACCTCGCGATCTGGACGGGCTGCGCGGCCACCGTCGTCCCGCCGGAGATCATGTTCCAGGCCTTCAAGGCCGTGGAACCCACGATCATCCTCGGCCCGCCGTCCTTCTACGAACTGCTCTACAACCGGGTCATGGCCGCCGACCCGGCCGAGCGCTTGGACAGGGGCCGCGGGTGGCTGTCGATGTACGGGTCGCGGGTGCGGCTCATGTACACCGGGTCCGCGCCGGTGCCGCCGGCCATGGTCGCCATGTTCCAGGAGCTCGGCGCGCCGCTCTACGAGCTCTACGGCAGCACCGAGATCGGCTGGATCGCCATGAACGTACCGGGTCTGGCCCGGACCGGCACGGCAGGACGGCCCGTGGACGGCATCGCCGTCGAGCTCGGCGACGACGGCGAGGTCGTCGTGCGCGCCGAACGGCCGCAGGTCGTCGGGTACGTGTACGAAGGCGTCGAGACGCAGGACGCGGTCTTCCTCGCCGACGGCAGGATCGCCACCGGCGACCTCGGGGTCCTCGAGGACGGGTTCCTGCGGCTCACCGGCCGCAAGAAGAACGTGATCATCACCCGGAGTGGCGTGAAGATCAACCCGACGGAGCTGGAGGCCGACATCGAACGCGCCTTTCCCGGCGTCCGCGCCATGGTGGCCCTGCCGGACGGCGCCGCGCTGCTCGCCTGCGTCGTCTGGATCGAAGATGCCGGCAGGGCGGCCGAGATCGAGGCGTACATCAAGCAGCTGAACGCGGACCGCGAGCCGTCGCACCGGATCGCGACGACTCTCGTCCGCCCGGCCGAGGAGCTCACCGTGGAGAGCGGTCTGCTGACCCGGAACTTCAAGATCGACCGTGGCGCGGTCGTGCGCGCCGTCTGGGGGAGTGGCGACAGGTGACCGAGGAGGCGCTCTGCCAGATCATCGCCAGCGTTCTGCCCGGCCGCGACGTGGCGCCGTCCATGAGCCTCAGGAACGACCTCGGCATCGACTCGATCGGGCTCATGAGCATCGTGTTTGTCCTTGAGGAGCAGACCGGCATCGACACCATGAGCCACATAGGGGAGTTCATCGAGGCCGAGTACGTGCACGACATCGTCGGCATCTGCCTGGGGGCCGGCTCATGACCATCATCGACTTCCACTGCCACGTCGCGGCCGAGATGTGCTTCCCGCCCTCGTTCCGCGACGGGGTCCTCGACAACATGGCCGCGGCCATGCAGGCGCGCGGCCTGCCCGCGACGAAGGAGCGGCTGCGCCGCATGCACGACGCGACCCTGCAGGACCCGCTGTGCGACCAGCTCGTGAAGGAGATGGACGAGGCGGGGATCGACGAGGCCGTGCTGCTGCTGCCGGATTTCACCTACGCGCTCAAGGACAGCACGCACTCCATCGAGGAGATCATCGATCACCACAAGGCGGTGGTCGACCGGCATCCCGGCCGCTTCCGCGTCCTGGCCGGCGTCGACCCGCGCTGGGGGGCCGACGGGATCGCGCTGTTCGAGCGGGCCGTCGTCGAGTACGGCTTCGACGGCATGAAGCTCTACCCGCCGTGCGGCTACCGCCTCGACGACAGGGCGCTCTACCCGTTCTACGAGATCTGCGCGCAGCACCGGCTGCCGGTGCTGTCGCACATCGGCGCGACCTCCCCGGCGCTCGACTTCGAGATCGCGCTGCCCATCTACGTGGACCGGCCCGCGCGGGACTTCCCCGGCGTGGACTTCGTGCTCGCGCACGGCAGCGTCCACTATCCCGACGAGTGCGCGATGCTCTGCAACAACCGGCCGAACGTCTACATCGACGCCAGCGGTTACGAGGCCCCCGACGGCGTGGCCGGGCTCAACCGGTTCTTCCGCCGCAACATCAACCACAAGGTGCTGTTCGGAACGGACTGGCCGATCTTCCGGCTGCAGGGCAAGCAGACGAACTTCGTGGAACGACTCACGGCCGAAGGAGCCTTCCCGGCTGAGATGACCCAGGCCGACCGCGACCTGTTCATGTGGAAGAACGCGAAACGGCTCCTCGACAAGAAGGGCACAGGCAGATGACATCGTTGACCGACGGCCTCACGGCCGAGCAGGTCCAGTTCTTCAAGGACAACGGCTACGTTGGCCCCTTCGATCTCTACGAGCCCGACGAGGCTCAGAAGATCTGGAGCAAGGCCATGATCGAGATGGCGCTGTCGAAGAACAAGCCGCACAACTCGACGGTCATCAACTATGACCGGCACCTGGACTGCGACACGCTCTCCGAGCACATCTCGCGGCCGGAGATAGTCAACAAGCTGCGCTCGCTCCTGGGCGAGGACATCATCTGCTGGAAGTCCAACATCTTCCAGAAGCAGCCGGGCGACGCGGGCACCGGCTGGCACCAGGTCGAGAAGTACATCGTCGGCGAGACCACGACCGCCGCCACGCCGTCGCTGAGCTTCGCCTACGACCGCGACGACGACGCGGTCCTCCAGGACGTCAGCGTCTGGACCGCCTTCTCCCCGGCCAAGCGCGAGAACGGCTGCCTGCGCTTCATCCGCGGCAGCCAGAAGCGCTGGTTCTACGACGAGGCCAAGCGCCTCACCAAGAGCCCGCAGCGCAAGACGGACTTCTTCGGCTACGACTACTCCGAGCTCCAGCTCGACCCCGACTGGGACCCGGAGAAGGAGGACGTCGTCGAGATGGAGATGGGTCCTGGGCAGTTCGTCCTGTTCGTCGAGAAATGCGTCCACGGGTCCCTGCCCAACGTCAGCAACGAGACCCGCCTCGGCTATGCCTCCAGGTACGTTATCCCGCAGACCAAGGTGTACGAGCACGTGGACAGGCTGGTCGAGTTCGGCGACGAGATCGCTCTCGACTACCACGGCTGCGTCCTGGTCTCCGGCGAGGACAGGTACGGCTACAACCGCATCTACACCGAGAACCTCAACGGCTTCCAGTTCAGGCGGGTGGCCGCCGATGCCTGACATCGACGACCGGCTCAGGAACTTCGTCGACTTCCTCGGCACGCAGCCGATGGCGCCTGAGCTCACCTACGACGAGGTCGCGCAGAGCAAGTCGCGCGCCGAACTCGGGATCAGCTCGCTCAACATCCTCATCCTCGTCAACAGCTACATCGAGGAGAAGGCGAACGGGAAGATCGCGTTGCGCCCCGAATGGGTGCCGATGCTCGAGGACATCGACGGCATCCTGTCGGTGATCGCGGAAATCGACGCGTACGCGCCGGCCGAGGTCTGAGTGGGCGGCATCGGGTCCTTCGCGTGCGTCGTCGGCGACGCCGAGGGCCGTCCCGAGGACATCCCCGGCTTCGAGGACCTGTGGCGCGCGGTGTCGCCGGACACCGCGTTCGCCGCGATGGGCACGGGCACGTACCGCAAGATGACCGGGCCGCTCATCCCGTACGTCGTGGACTGCGTGGCGAAGGTGCTGAGCACGCACGGAATCCGCGCGGGGGAGGTGGACCGGCTCGTGCTCGCGACCTCCGACGGCGTGCTCGGCCTGCTCGGGAGGGACGTCGCCGTCGAGGTCATGCGCGCCGCCGGGCTGACGGCGTGCGTGCCCGCGATCGTGTCGCTCCAGCAGTGCTGCAGCTCGCTCGAAGCCCTCCGGTACGGCTGGGGCCTGGTCGGTGCGGAGGCACGCAACGTCGTGCTGGTGGCGCTGGACTTCACCCCGGACGATCGCGACCGGGTGAAGTCCTTCGCGGTCTTCGGGGACGCCGTGGCGGGCTGCCTGATCAGCCGTGACCACGGCGGCCTCACGCTCGCCGGGACCGGGCTCGCCGCGGACTTCTCCGGCATGGTCGGCGAGGACACGTTCGCGTCCCGGCAGGCGGTCGCCCGGGCCGCGCTGGACCAGGCGTTCGGCCAGGCGGGCCGCGTGCCGGAGGACGTCACGAGGATCTTCACCTCGAGCCTGTTCGCTCCCATCGTGACCTTCAACGCGATGGCCGCCGGGCAGGCCCGCGCGCTCCTGCACTTCCAGGAGTCGATGACCCGGTACGGTCACTGCGGTAACGCCGACTGGCTGATCAACCTGATGGACCACACCGACAAGTCCGGCCCGGAGCGAGGAGCGCTCTACCTCGCGCAGGCCTCGGCACCGGGCTTCTTCGCGTGCGCACTACTGGAGGCAAGCTAAATGAAGATCGTGGTCGACGACCTGCGCGGGCCGGAGATCGCCGCGTTCCTGGAGGAGCACCTGCGGGAGATGCACTCCATCACCCCCGCCGAGAGCGTCTACGCGCTCGACCTCGACGGGCTGCGCATCCCGGAGGTCACGTTCTGGTCGGTGTACGACGGCGACCAGCTCGTCGGCTGCGGCGCGATCAAGCGCATCGACGACAAGCACGGCGAGATCAAGTCCATGCGCACCGCCGGCGAGCGGCGGCGCGACGGCGTCGCGAGCCTGCTCCTCACCCACATGCTGGAGGAGGCCAAGGCGATGGGCCTCGAGCGGCTCAGCCTGGAGACCGGCTCGACCGAGCACTTCGAGCGGGCGCGGAAGTTGTACGAGAAGTTCGGCTTCGAGCCCTGCGGTCCGTTCGCGGGCTACGGCCCCGACCCGCACAGCGCCTTCATGACCCGGACGATCTGACGACATGAAGGACGACGTCTACGACTACGACCAGCAGTTATACGACCGGTCGTTCCTCAACTGCTACCAGCGGCAGGCCATGGTCATGCTCGCCGAGCGGGTCCCGGACCTGCCGCTGGTCTTCCACAACTGCCTGGTCGGCGGTGACGACATCGCCGACCAGGTCATCCGCCTCGGCCGCCCGAAATACGACTTCCAGAGCAAGCTTCTCGACCCCGCGGCCCTCGCCCGCGTCGGGATCGTCCGCGAGTACGTCCCCTTCGACACCTACGCGCAGGCGCGCGAGCTCATCCTCGCCACGGCCGAGCGCGCCGGTTACGTGATCCTGTTCGTGGACGTCTACTACCTTCCGCACACCCCCGAGTACCGGACCGAGCACGTCGTCCACACGATCACGCTCACCTCGTACGCGGACGGGCTCTGGTCGATCCTCGACGACAACCGGGCGAGTGTGCTGTGCCGGTACGCCTACCCCGAGGACGTCATCGCCGCGGCGTACGACAACGGGAAGCTGCGGCACGTCAGCTGGTTCCCGGCCGGCCCGTACGACGCGGCGGCGGCGGTGACCGGGTCGTCGGCGGCGTTCGCCGAGGTACTCCGGACGCACGACGACACGTACGCGCTCCTGGACGGGGTCGCGGACCTGCTGGGGACGCGGTGGATCGCGCCTGCGCGCACGATCGCCCTGCTTTATGACGCTTTTTCGGTGTATGAGGGGTCGCGGGCCTGCCTGCGGGAGTTCGCCGCGCGGCAACCGGCGTACGCGGACGTCGAGCCGTCGCTCGCGGACCTCGTCGGCCGGTGCCGGGACATCAGGAACCAGCTGATGATCGGCAAGGCGGTCGGCCAGGTGGACGCGTTCCGCGTGGCCGCCGCGTGCGCGGAACTCCGCGCGGCGGAGGAGGACACGCTCAAGCGGCTGCGGGGACAAGGGGGAGTCTGATGGCGATCGATCCACGCCTGGTCGTGACCGGGTTCCGCCCGGACGGTGCGGCGGTGATCGTACGTGACACGCCCGTCGCGCCGATCACGGCCCGCGCGCTGCCCGGCCAGGAGATGTACCTGCTGTGGGGCAGCCCCGACGGCGGCGCGAGCATCGGGCCGAAGGCCGCCGACCCGATCACGCTGCCGTTCTTCGCCGGAACCGGTGGGACGCGGCTCCTGCTCGTGCGCTTCCCGCCCGCGTCGGCGATCACCGGACTGCCGGCCGTGTCGTCGCCCGAGGAGCAGGCCGAGATCGACGCGGAGGTCGAGGAGCGGCTCCCGGGGCTGATGGACGCCTTCGAACCCGGCGACTCCTCGGGGATGCACACCACCGACACCCTCGACTACGGCATCTGCCTCGAAGGCGAGCTGTGGCTCGAACTCGACTCCGGCGACGAGGTGCGGCTCACCCCCGGCGCCTGCGTCGTCCAGCAGGGCACCCGGCACGCCTGGCACAACCGGGCCGGGACACCGGCGCTGATGGCGTTCGTCGGCATCGGGGCGGAACGACCGTCATGAAGAGGCTCGTCGTCGTGGGGACAGGGCCGCGCCTGTACCGGGAGTTCATGCTGCGCCGGATCGGCGAGCGCTACGACGTCCACCTCGTCATCGGCAGGCCGGCCGAGTGGGAGACGCCGTATGTCACCGGGGTGAGCGTCGTACCCGGCATGACGGCGGACGGCATCGTGGCCGCCGTCCGGGACGTCGCGGCACAAGGCACCACCGACGGCACCACCGACGGCGCTGTCGACGGTGCCATTGCCGGGGTCATGACGTGGGCCGAGGATCACGTCGTCGGCACCGCGCTCGCCGCGGCGGCCGTCGGGCTGCCCGGCCCCGGCCCTGACGCCGCCCGCGCCTGCCGCGACAAGCACCTCACCCGCTCGGCCCTCGCCGCGCGCGGTGTGCCACAGCCCCAGTCCGCCCTGGTCGCCGACGTGGGTGAGGCGCGCGCCGTGGCGGAGAAGTTCGGCTACCCGGTCGTGATCAAGCCCAGAGCCGGGGTCGCGAGCCAGGCCGTCGCGCTGGTCCGCGACGGCGAGGAACTGGCCGACCACTTCGCCCCCGCGCACCGGCTCCCGGCCGCCGGCCTGCGATCCCCGGACCGCTCCGTCCTGATCGAGGAGTACCTGAACGGGCCGGAGATCGCCGTCGACTCCGTCGTGCGGGACGGCCGGGTCATGCCGGTCTTCGTCTCGCACAAGGAGATGGGCTACGCGCCGTACTTCGAGGAGACCGGCCACTGGACGCGCGGGGACGACCCGCTGCTCGGTGACCCCGCGATCATTAGCTTCCTCACCGATGTCCACGCGGCCATCGGGTACTCGACCGGCGCCACGCACACCGAACTCAAGCTCACCGACGAGGGCCCGAAGCTCATCGAGATCAACGGCCGGCTCGGCGGCGACCTCCTGTCCTACCTGTGCCACAGCGCCTCCGGCGTGGACCCGGGCCTGGCTCTCGCCGCGGTGTCGTGTGGCGAGGCCCCCGACCTCACGCGGACGCACGCGCTGTGCGCGGGGATCAGGTTCGCCTACCCGCCGTGGCACGAGACCCGCGTCGAGCAGATCGCCTTCGACGAGTCCGGCCTGCCGCCGGAGGTGGGCCTGGCCGTACCGCTCGTCCGCCCGGGCGAGGTCGTCCTGCTGCCGCACAAGGACCTCATGGAAGGCCGCATCGCCTTCGCCACCGCCGCCGCGGCCACCCGTGAGGAGCTGTCCGCCGCGCTCCACCAGGCGCTGGCGGCGTTGCGCTGCACGTGGAGCCCCGCATGACCGACGTGTCCAAGGCACCTGCCGACGGTGCTCCCGCCGGAGTGATCCGCACGCTGCGCGAGCTGCCGCGGTCGGCGATCGTGCTGCTGTTCGGCATCGCGCTGAACCGGATGGGGAGCTTCGTCGCGCTCTTCCTGGTCCTGTACCTGACCGGCATCGGCTACAGCCCCGCCCAGGCGGGGTTCGTACTCACCGGGTACGGCGTGGGGTCGATCGTGGGGACGTTCGTCGGCGGCAGCGTGACAGGGAGGTTCGGCGCTCGGGCGGTGATCGTGTGGTCGATGCTGCTGTGCGGCCTCTCCACGGCGGGGCTCGCCGCCGTGACGGAGATCGTGCCGTTGCTGATCGTCAGCTTCGCTGCAGGCGCGTTCGGGCAGATGTACCGTCCGGCCGCGGCGACGATGCTCGCCGAGCTGACGCCGCCGCAGCGGCTCGTGATGACCTCGGCCGCCAGCCGATTCGGGCTCAACCTCGGCGCCGCCATCGGCCCGCTGCTCGGCGTATGGCTGGCCGCCGCGTTCTCCTACCAGGTGGTCTTCGCCGTCAACGCCCTCGTCGACCTGCTCTTCGCCGTCGTCGTCCTGCTCGTCATCCCGGCCGCGACCGGCCACCGCCCGCCCGAGGACCCCGCCGCGCGCGAGGACACCGCCCGTTACCGCGATCTGCTGCGGGACGGCCGGTTCCTGCTGTTCCTCGCCGGGATGTTCATCACGGCGGTCGCCGAGGTCCAGTACCAGTCGACGCTCCCGCTCGAGGTGCAGCAACGCGGCTACCCGACCGCGCTCTACGGCGCGGTCGTCGCGCTCAACGGCGCGCTCGTGATTCTCGTCGAACTGCCGCTCACTACCCTCATCCAGCGCTTCTCCATGCGGGCCACCGTCGCCACCGGCTGCCTGCTCCTCGGCGTCGGCCTGGGCCTGTTCGGCCTGCCCTTCGGCCCGTGGATCTTCATCCTCGGAGCCGTCGTCTGGACGCTCGGCGAGATCATCAGCGCCCCGTCCATCGGCGCATATCCGGCCCTCGCCGCCCCGACCTCCGCCTTGCGCAGCCGCTACATCGGCGCGCTGTCCACCTGCCAGACAGCGGGCTGGGCCGTCGGCCCCAGCGTCGGCACGGCCCTGTTCGAGTACGTCGGTGGCGCGGTCTGGGTGATGTGCGCAGGTCTCGGCGTCCTCGCCTGCCTCGGCATGCGCGCCGGCGTCCGCGACCTCATCGTGCGTCAGCCGCCGGGGGCGGGCAGGTGAGCATGCCCAATGCACTGAGCGGCCGCCCTTCCCGCTCGCCTCTTCCTCGACGGCCACGGCCGGATGCGATCTTCCGTTCGCGGGCGGCGTGGCCGGGGTGGACTGCCGCCGTCACCGGCGCTTCCGCGCCTGTGACGCCAGGTTCTGCTCCGAGGCTTCCGGGCGTTCGATGCGGGTGGGATCGCCGCGTACGAGGTCATCGTGGATGCGCCAGCGGGCGGTGGTGACGGCGCGCTCCGCCGCCTCGTCGCCGTGCTCGATGCGCTGCCGCAGCAGCCGCATGGCGATGCGCCGGTTGAGGCTCAACTGCCGCTCGGTGTCGACCACGACGACGATCCCCGTGGGCCGGTGGGTCGCCCGCACGGCCGTGCTGGCCTTGTTGCGATGCTGACCGCCCGGGCCGCCGGTGCGGCAGGCGACGATGTCGACGTCTGCTTCCGCGAACGTCGTGCGCGGGGTGTCGACCTGGCACGGTTGGGCGATGACGTACCAGTTCTTCCGGCCGGTGCCGGCCCGGTACGGACTGGGGGCCTGCCAGCACAGGGTTCCGGTCCACGAAGCGGCGAACGCCTCGGCGCCGGCACCCGCGATCCGGACGAGGACCGACCGGTAGGTGCCGGGCCGCTCACCGGGAACGGTCTGGGCCCGATGGGTCTCCAGCCGCTGCCGGGTGGCGTCGGCTTCCAGGCGGTGCAGCAGCTGGGCCAGCGCCCAGGTGCACTCCTGCGGGCCGCGCCCGGCCGACAGCAGCAGGTGGACGCTCACGGCCGCCCCCGCCTGCGGCGCTGCTCCCGATGGTCCCTCTGGGGCGCCGACCCGAGGTCGGGCGTCTTGTAGGTGACGAGGGGGATCGTGGTGGCCACGGGCGTGGCCAGGTCATGCTCGACGAGGTCGGCGATGACCTGCTCGATGCGCTTGTAGGCCGTCGGCGCCTCCTCGAAGAGCAGCTGCCGGTCGCCGCACACCACCAGCGACCCCACCGGTGTACGGCGCAGCTCCTCGACCGTGTGCTTGGCCCGCCCCCGGCGCAGGGCGTCCGCACGCGACATCTTGCGGCCCGCGCCGTGCGCCACGGAATGGCCGGCGTCCGGCCCGGCGTGGGCGGCCACCAGATAGGAAGGGGTGCCTCGCGTACCGGCGATGAGCACGTCGCGGCCGTCACCCGGCGCCGCCCCCTTGCGGTGCAGGTAGCTCCCGTCGCGGACCTCGACCAGGTTGTGGCACTGGTCGACGATCGGCTCGGTGGGCTCGAATCCCAGGGCATGGGCGACCCGGGCGGCCAGCAGCCGCCGGTTGAGCGAACCCCAGCGTACGGCGTCGTCATGCAGCGCCAGGTAGGCGCCGGGATCAGGGGCGGGGCCCGCGCCGTGGACCTCGGTGTGCGCCCGCAGGATCCGCTCGCCCAGCCCACGGGAACCGCTGTGGACGATGAGCACCAGGTCGTCGGCGGCGAGCCCGAGACGGCTCGCGTGGTCCGGCTCCAAGACGGTCCCGATCCGCGCCAGCTCGACGAAGTGGTTGCCCCGGCCGACCGTCCCGAGGCCCTCGACGTGACCGGCGGGAATGTCACCCTTCACCACGTCCCAGGCGGGATCGTCGGCATCCCGCTCGGGATCCAGCGCGCGATCGAGATCGGGGAACCGGGCGGCGAGCTTCTCGGGCACGGCGCGCTTGAGCTTGACGGGGAACACGGCGATGCCGCAACCGATGTCGGAGCCCACCAGGAACGGGTACAAGACGGCCGACGCCATGGCGGCGCCGATGGGGGCTCCCTTGCCGGGGTGCAGGTCCGGCATGGCGGCGACGTGCATCATGCCGTCGAGGGCGGCCACCTGGTGGCACTGCGCGACGGCATCGGATTCGATCCAGCTGGTGGGGGAGGCGAACACGGTGACGGTGGCCGACCCCATGGGCGGGGTGGATTGCTGAGACAAAACGCTCTCTTCGCTGAACAGGGCATGGGCAGGCGGCATCACGGCGCGAACCGGCGCCGCGGCATCTGGAAAATACGGGTGCTGTCCGTCAGAGCATCATGGAGACCACGTTCTCTGAGCCCCGCCATGCGAGGCAAACGGTTTTCGGCCGTACGGGCCTGCATGCCTGGACGACGCACCCTCCAGTCCGTCCCGATGGCCCGCCGCCACCAGGGCACGAACGCCGGCTCTGTGGCAAGCAGTCACCGGTACCGGATTCGCGTTCGCGGGCGATCAGGTCATGCAAGGCAATTCGGGCGGCCCCCGGCCTGCACGCGGTGACATGGGGGCCGAGGTGGAACAGCTGATCAGGCGGTATGGCCCTGGGCGTCGGCTACCGCGCCCCGCTGCCATCAGGGCCGCACCAGACGAGGTCAGGCCGCAGTTGTCCGCCAGGCGCTCCCGCAGGGCCCATGGATGCGCGCTCAGTGGTCGTGGCAGCAGGCGACTCGGGCTTCCTCGAGCTGGGCAGGGTCGTTCCACCAGTGGCTCGCCGTGCTCGGGTGGACGGGGACGCGGTCCTTGACCTTGCCGGAAGGCGCAGCGGCTGCGGGTGCCGCCTCGTCGGTGGTGGTGGAGGACGGGTAAGGCGCGAGGAGCTGCTCGACGGTGTGGTGTCTCCCGCCGACGACGACGGCGGTGACGTTGGCGGCGTCCTCGATGCGGGACAGCGGGTCGCCGTCGATGATGGCCAGGTCGGCGTACATGCCCTTGGCGATCCTGCCCAGCGGGAGGCCGAGGTAGGCTCCGGACGTGCTGGTCGCGGCGGTGAGCGTTTCCCGCGGGGTCAGGCCGTACTTGACCATGGCGCGCAGGTTCATGTGCAGGCTGATGCCGAGGTGATCGATCGGTGCGTCGGTGCCGGCGGTGACCACGCCGCCGCCGCGGATCATCGCCGTGAGCTGCGCGACCTGGTTGGCGAGGTTCGTCCGGACCACCTGGACCGCCGCAGGGTCGGCGGTCTGCGCCGTTCTGACCGTCGCCTGGAGCTGCGCCATCCGCCAGTTCGGGTAGAGCCGGCGGACTCGTTCGTCGGTGACCAGCGAGGTGTCGTCCCGGTAGAGGGTCGAGGAGTTGAACAGGGTGGGCGTTCTGGCCATCTTCGAGGCGTTGAACATGGAGATGACGTCCGAGTAGGCGGACCCGACGTTCGTGACGGTGCGTGAGTAGCCGAACCGGTTGGTGGCGCCGACGTGCTCGGTCTGGTCGCCGCCCATGGCGATCGCCGGATAGTGGTAATGCGAGCTGACCGGTTTGCCCTGGCGGTGGGCCCAGTCGATGACCTCCCTGTGCCAGACGACCGGCAGCCGCACGTAGCACTTCATCATGTCGTAGTCGAGGGAGGCGGCCCGCTGCAGTTCGAGCCGCAGTTGGTCGTGGGAGAACGTCGGGCGCATGAAGTTGTAGTAGATGCGCGCCCCGTCGATGGCCTCGCCAGTGCCCAGGTAGCGCGGTGCGGGCCGGGCGCCGGACTGCACCGACTCGCGCTCCTCGACCATGTGGTACGCAGGTGAGCCAGGTGAACGCGTCGTGGTGACGCCCAGGGCGAGCCACAGCGGACCCTGCCGCGAGCCGTAGGCGTAGCCCTGCATCTCACGGTGATGGTGGATGTCGATCAGGCCAGGCATGACGAACCTGTCGCCGGCGTCGATCCGGGCGCCGGGCCTCCCGTCCCGGTGCGGCTCGATCGCGGTGATCCGCTGGCCTCGTACGACGATGTCGACGTCGCGGACGACGCTGCCGGAGACGCCGTCCCACATGCGGCCGGCGTGAATGACGACCTGATCGGGGCCGCTGTCGTTGCGCCAGGTCAGCCGCATCGGAATCGACCGGGCGGGCTTGCCGTCGAGGCGCACGCTCTTGAGACGTCCCCCGTTCAGGTAGACGAGGGCGGCCGAGCCGCCTGCCCAGACGGGGGCGTCGGAGACCTCCTGGGTGACCTGACGGGCGCTGCCGGTGGGCCGTCCGGTCCTGTCGACGGGCAGGACCCACAGGAGCGATTCCATGGCGAAGGCGAGCATGGTGCCGTCAGGCGACCAGACCGGCCCGTCGTCGCCGCGGGTCTGCAAGGATCGGTGTGGCGCGGGGTCGATGTACGTGCCGGCACCCGTGGCCCGGTCGACGAGCAGGATCTTGGACAGCCCCTCACGGTAGCGTCGTGAGTACGGCACCACCGCGGCCAGCGCGAGGGTTCTGCCGTCGGGTGACCAGGTCGGGCGGCCTGGTTCGAAGGTGGCGTCGAAGATCTTCTGCAGGTCGCCGGTGGAGACGTCCACAACCCACAGGGCGCCGTCCTGGTCCAGGTAGGCGATCTCCCTCCCGTCGGGTGACCACCGGACCGACAGGGCGGCGGAGTCGGTCAGATGGGTCACCTGCCGGTCGGCGCCGGTGCTCAGATCGCGGACCCAGATGTTGAGGGTGCCGGTGCGGTCGGTGACGAACGCCAGTCGCCGCCCGTCCGGGGAGAAATCCGGGTCGGCTTTCCACCAGCGGTCACGGAAAAGCGGTTCCGGCGCGCCACCGATGCGCATCAGATAGATGTCGTTGAGCGCGCGGAAGGCGATGGCGGACCCGTCCGGGGACACGGCCGGGCTGCCGATTCCGACGACGGGGAACGACCCGGGCTCGTCGAATACGCGGACCCTCTTCTTGTACTTCGGAGTCGTCGCCGTCAGCGCGGCGGTGAAGCCGACTGTCCCGACGGACGCGGAGTTGAGGCGGCGGACCTTGATGGTGCCTGCGGAGGTGTAGTAGTAGCGTCCGTCCGGGGCGAACCGGGCACGGAACGGGAAGACCTCCTCGCCGGTGACGAGGGTGCCCGCGGTGCCGGCCAGATCATTGGCGCCCGAGTGGAAGAGGTGGTAGGCGAGGTCGGTGCCGTTCGGCAGCCAGGACGGCTGGTGAATCACCTGACCGGCGGGCACCGTCACCGCGGTGCTGCGCGTGCCGGAGGCGACCTCGATGACGTCGATCCTGGTGTCGGCGACGACGAACGCGATTTTGCTCCCGTCGGGTGACCAGGCCGGCTCGTACTCCTCGACGGGGGTGTCGGTCAGGACGCGGCTCGCTCCGGTGGCGACGTCGAGCAGGTGGATCCCGTAGCTGCCCCCCGCGTCGGACGAGTAGGCGATGGTGCGGCCGTCCGGGCTGTAGCGGGGCTCTCGATGGTCGAACGGGCCGGTGGTCAACTGCGTGATCGCGGACCCGTCGGGCCGGATCGTCCACAGGTTGAAGACGCCGTCGCGGTACGACTGGAACACGATGGTGGATCCGTCCGGGGACCAGTCGGGCTGGGCGATGTCGTACAGGTCGCTGGTGAGCCTGCGGGCGGTGCCCCCGGAGGCGGAGCAGACCCACAGGACACCGAGCAGGTCGAGGGCGAGCAGGCGGCCGTCGGGCGAGGGCGCGACGGCGAAGTCGGTGCCGGAGGCGACGGATGTCCTACCGGCGTTCCCCGCTACGCCGGCCCCCGCCGGTGAGGCGGGGGCGAGCGCGGCGGCCAGGACGGCACCGCCGCCCGCCAAGACGGCCCGGCGGGACGGGCGTGACGTCGATCCGGAGGTGGAGGTGAACGCGCTGGGGGGAACCGGTGAATGGGACATCGGGGCTTTTCACTCCACTATTCACGCATGGTCAGATAGTCATCGAACGGCTGAAAATGATGACGCGCGATTCATGGTCCAAGGCGAAATGAGCTCATCCGGTTGATCATCGCCACCACCCGCTTGCCGGCGGCTCATCGAGCAGAGGCGGGCAGATGCGCTCATTGAGGGCAGCGGGGCCTGCTTGACCAAAGTACGTGCATAGGAATGTACATACGTCGGTCAAAAGAATTGGTCAAGAGGAACCGGTGGGACGGGGGGTGGCGCTCACTGTGATCGCCGGATGGCGGGCTCCTGCTCACCGCGACGTCCGGCGGAAGCGAGCTGGCGGTCAGCTTGTTCGACGCCAAGGGCGAACTGGCCAGGCCGAGCACCAGCCTGGCCACCGGCCTGGCCGACAGATTGCGCGGGCTCGGCTGCACGACCTCATCAGCCCCATGCTGCGGTCGCACCCGGCCGTGGACCACTGGATCCGCGAGGCTTTCGGCACGTCCGGCGGCGCGACCCGCGCATCGGCTGCTCGCGGCGACGGCGCCGGCCTGCGTGCCGGAGGCTAATCGGCTGAGGGGATGCGCGACATCATGCGCTCCATGCCGTTGACCCAGTTGTCGCGCAGGGCCTGCGCGGCCTTGGGAAGGTCTCCGGCGATGAGCAGCTCGGCCACCAGGCGGTGCTCGGTCGCCTCCCGCTCCAGCGGAGTGTCGTCGCCCGCCAGCAGGTGGGCGTAGCGCCGCATCCCCGCCTTGACGCTGGTGATGAGGTCGAGCAGCCGCTCGTTGCGGCAGCCGCTCAGCAGCAGGTCGTGCCACTCGTCGTCATGACGCTCTATGTCCTGCTGCTCCGCGATCCGGTCGGGGAACTCCTGGGCCATCGTCAGCAGCTCGGGCGCGATGCGGTGAAGGTGGGCGGGGTTGGAGCAGTCGAGTGCGAGCGACTCCAGCGCCGCGACGATCTCGCACAGCTCCCGGAACTCCTTGCGGCTCACCGGCGCGAACCTGAAGCCGCGGCCCTGGCTGCTCTCCAGCACGCCCTCGCCCGCGAGGGTGATGAGCGCCTCGCGCAGGGGTGTGCGGCTGACGCCCAGCTCCGCGGCCAGCGCGGCCTCGTTGATGTCGGTGCCCGCGGCGAAGTCGCCCCGGTCAAGCCTGGTCAGCAGCTCTTCCCTGATCTGCTCGCGCAGCGGTCGCCGCTCGATGGGCATGTGGCTCCTTCGGGTTTCGGCCAGGCCAAGCTTACCGCTTGACGCGATACAAAATACTGCACTATGTATTCTGAATACAAAATATCACGAGAGGGGAGCGGGAGTGAGCCTGACCCGGGTGCCGGGGCTGCTGTTCGGCGGCGACTACAACCCCGAGCAGTGGCCCGAGGAGGTCTGGGCCGAGGACATGCGGCTCATGGCCGAGGCCGGGGTGAGCATGGTCACCGTCGCGGTCTTCTCGTGGTCGCGGCTGGAGCCGCGGCCCGGCGCGTACGACTTCGGCTGGCTCGACCGCGTCCTGGACCTGCTGCACGAGCACGGCATCGCGGCCGACCTCGCCACCGCGACCGCGACCCCGCCGCCGTGGCTGGTGCGCGAGCACCCGGAGGTCATGCCGGTCGACGCGCAGGGGGTGCGGCTGGAGTTCGGCTCGCGCCAGGGCTACTGCCCCAGCTCGCCGCTCTTCCGCGAGCACGCCGCGCGGCTGGCCACCGCCATGGCCGAGCGGTACGGCGCCCACCCCGCCCTGGCCATGTGGCACGTCGGCAACGAGTACGCCGACCACACGCTGGAATGCTTCTGCCCGGAGTCGGCCCGGCACTTCCGTGCCTGGCTGGAGGCCCGCCACGGCACGATCGAGTCGCTGAACGCCGCGTGGGGCACGTCCTGCTGGGGCCAGCACTACACCGCGTTCGGGCAGATCGAGCCGCCGCGCAGGGCGCCCGGCCCGATCAACCCGGCCCAGCTCCTCGACTGGCGCCGGTTCTGCAGCGACGCGCTCCTGGAGCTGTTCTCCGCCGAGCGTGACGTGCTGCGCGCGATGACCCCGGACGTTCCCGTCACCACGAACTTCATGAGCGTCCTGCACGGCCTCGACTACTGGGCTTGGGCCGCGGCCGAGGACCTGGTGAGCGACGACGCCTATCCCGACCCGGCCGACCCGGAGTCGCACGTGGCGGTCGCGCTCAGCTACGACCTGATGCGCTCGCTCAAACGGCGCCCCTGGCTGCTGCTGGAGTCGGCGCCGTCGGCGGTGTCGTGGCGCGAGGTGAACGTCCCCAAACCGCCCGGCATGATGCGGCTGCACAGCCTCCAGGCGGTGGCGCACGGCGCCGACGGCGTGCTGTTCTTCCAGTGGCGTCAGGCCAGGTACGGCCCGGAGAAGTTCCACTCGGCCCTCCTCCCGCACGGCGGCACGCGCACGCGCGGCTGGCAGGACACCCTCCGTCTCGGCTCCGACCTGCGGAGACTCGCCGAGGTCGCGGGCACGGACACGCGGGCCGAGGTGGCACTCGTGCTCGGCTGGGACAGCTGGTGGGGCCTTGAGGCGCCGGAGTCGATGCCGTCCGACCGGCTCAAGCTCAAGGACCTGCTGCTCGCCTGGTACGCGCCACTGCACGCCCGCGGCATCACGGTCGATCTCGCGCCGCCGGACCGCGACCTGTCCGGCTACCGCGTGGTGATCGTCCCGAACCTCTACCTGTGCACCCCCGAACAGGCAGGCAGGCTCGCGTCGGTCACCGGCGAGCTGGTGGTCGGCCCGTTCAGCGGCGTCGTGGACGCCGCCGACCGCGTCCACGACGGCGGCGCGCCCGGCCCGCTGCGCGATCTGCTCGGCGTCGCGATCGACGAGTTCTGGCCGCTCACCGACGGCGCGACCCAGCCGGTGCGGTACGCGGGCGGCGCCGGCGGCCTGGCCAGGACCTGGACGGAATGGGTGCGCCCTGACGGCGACGACCCCGCGGCGGTGCTCGCCACGTACGAGGGCGGCGACCTCGACGGCCTGCCCGCGATCACCCGCAAGGGCCGCGTCACCTACGTCAGCTGCCTGCTCGACGACGTGACGCCCGTGCTCGACCAGGTGCTCGGCGACGTCACGGCCGTCGAGACGCCCGCGGGCGTGGAGGCGGTCCGCCGCCGGCGCCACCTCTTCCTGCTCAACCACACGACCACCCCGCAGCGGGTCACCCTGCCGTACCCCGGCACGGACCTGCTCACCCAGACCCGCCTGCGCGGCGACATCGAGCTCGCCCCGCGCGACGCCGTAGTGCTCAGGATCGAAGGAGACACGTGACGCACCCGTACATCCCGAACGCCGAACCCGGCGTGCGGGCCGAGATGCTCGCCGCGATCGGCGCGTCGAGCGTCGAGGACTTCTACGCCGACATCCCCGCTGAGCTGCGCCTGGCCCGGCCGCTCGACCTGCCCGCGCCGTTCACGGCGGAACACGACCTGGTACGCCACATGAAGGGCCTGCTGGGCCGCGTCACCGACACGGAGCAGGCGCTGAGCTTCCTCGGCCACGGCTGCTACCCGCACCACGTCCCGGCCGTGTGCGACGAGGTGAACGCGAGGAGCGAGTTCCTCACCGCGTACGCGGGCGAGCCGTACGAGGACCACGGCCGCTTCCAGGCCCTGTTCGAGTACGTCAGCATGATGGGCGAGCTGCTGGAGATGGACGTCGTCAACGTCCCGACCTACGACGGCTTCCAGGCGGCCGGCACCGCCCTGCGCATGGCGTGCCGCCACACCAGGCGCTCGAAGGTCTGCGTCAGCGCCGCCATCAGCGCCGACAAGCTGAGCAAGCTGCGCGACTTCCTCGCCCCGGACGTCGAGATCGTCCTGGCCGCGGTGGGGGAGGGCGGCGAGATCGCGGTCGAGGCGTTCGACGACTCCTACGCCGCCCTCTACCTGGAGACCCCGAACGTCTACGGCGTCGTCGAGACCCGCGGCCGCGAGCTGGCCGACCTGGCCCACGCGCACGGCGCGCTGCTCGTGGCCGGCGCCGACCCGATCTCTCTCGGCGTGCTCGCCCCGCCCGCGTCCTACGGCGCGGACATCGCCTGCGGCGACATCCAGTCGCTCGGCATGCACCAGAGCTACGGCGGCGGCCACGCCGGCTACATCGCCACCCATGACCACGAACCGCTGGTCGCGGAGTTCCCGTCCCGGCTGTTCGGGATCGCGCCGACGAAGGTGCCCGGCGAGTACGGCTTCGGCGACGTCTACTACGACCGCACCTCCTTCGCGCACCGCGAGGAGGGCAAGGAGTGGGTCGGCACCGCCGCCGCCCTCTGGGGCATCACGGCCGGGGTCTACCTGGCGCTCATGGGCCCGCAGGGCATGCGCGAGCTGGGCGAGACGGTCCTGGCCCGCACGCGCTACGCCATGGACGCCCTGGCCGCGTCGGTCACGGTGCTGCACCGCGACGCGATCCACTTCCGCGAGTTCGCCGTCGAGGTGCCCTCCAGCGCCGCCCTGCTCGACGGGCTGCGAGAGCGCGGCATCTACGGCGGCGTCGCGCTCGACGACCGCACGGTCCTGGTCTGCGTGACCGAACGCCACTCCATCGCCGACATCGACCGGCTCGCCGCAGCCGTACAGGAGACGTTGTGAACACCACGGAGTCCTTCGCCGAGCTCCCCATCGCGCCGAAGCCGCCGCTGCGCCGCTTCCACCAGGCGCGCTGGGACGAGCCGATCATCTTCGAGCTGTCCGCGCCCGGCCGCCGCGGCGTCGCCGTGCCCGAGCCCGGCGCCCCACGCGTCGAGCTGCCCGGCTCCGTGCGCCGCGCGCAGCCGCCGAAGCTGCCCGAGATGTCCCAGCCGCACGTGCTGCGGCACTACCTGCGGCTGTCGCAGGAGAACCTGGGCGCCGACCTCAACATCGACGTCGGGCAGGGCACCTGCACGATGAAGTACAGCCCCAAGGTCAACGACAGGTTCGCCGCCGCCATCGCCGAGCTGCACCCGCTCCAGCACGAGGACACCGTTCAGGGCGTGCTGGAGATCTACTGGAGGCTCGAACGCATGCTGGCGGAGATCTCCGGCATGGCGCGGGTCTCGCTCCAGCCGGGCTCCGGGTCGGCGGCCATCTACGCCAACATCGCCATGATCCGCGCCTACCACGCGGCCCGCGGCGGGGCACGCCGTGACCAGGTGATCACCACGATGTTCTCCCACCCGTCGAACGCGGCCTGCGCCAAGACCGCGGGCTACGAGGTCGTCACCCTGATGCCGGACGCCGACGGCCTGCCCGACATCGAGGCGCTGCGCGCCGCCGTCGGCCCGCGCACCGCCGCACTGATGATCACCAACCCGGAGGACACCGGCATCTTCAACCCCCGGATCAGGGAGTTCGTGGACCTGGTGCACGAGGCGGGCGGCCTGGCCTGCTACGACCAGGCGAACGCCAACGGCATCCTCGGCATCACCCGCGCCCGCGACGCCGGATTCGACCTGTGCCACTTCAACCTGCACAAGACCTTCTCCACGCCGCACGCCTGCGGCGGGCCCGCGGCCGGGGCGTGCGGCGTCTCCGAGGACCTGGCGCCGTTCCTGCCCGGCCCGGTCGTCGCCTTCGACGGCGAGTCCTACCGCCTGGAGACGCCGCCCGCCTCCATCGGCAAGGTTCGGCCGTTCCTCGGCGTCACCCCGAACATCGTGCGCGCCTACGCCTGGATCATGGCGCTCGGGGCCGAGGGCCTGCGGCAGGTCGCCGAGACGGCCGTACTCAACAACAACTACCTGATGCACAGGATCCTGCAGATCCCGGGCGCGTCCGCGCCGTGGGACAGGCGCAGGGTGGAGCAGGTGCGCTACTCCTGGCAGGAGCTGTCGGAGGAGACCGGGGTGCACTCGGAGGAGATCGGCCTCCGAGCGGCCGACTTCGGGGTGCACTACTGGACCAGCCACCACCCGTACGTGGTGCCCGAGCCGTTCACGCTGGAGCCCACGGAGTCGTACTCGAAGGAGGACCTCGACGAGTACGCGCTCATCCTGGCGCACGTGGCCGAAGAGGCGCGGCGCGATCCCGGGTTCGTCAAGGGCGCGCCGTACAACCAGAGCGTCCACAAGATCGACATGACGCCGCTCGACGACCCCAAGGAGTGGGCGCCCACCTGGCGCGCCTACGTCCGCAAGCACCTGTCATGACGGGCGCGGCGGTGGTCGGGCTGGTCGTCAACCCGGTCGCCGGTCTCGGCGGCGCGGCCGGGCTCAAGGGCAGCGACGGCGTGGAGGTGCAGCGCGCGGCCCTGGCCAGGGGCGCGACACCCCGGGCGGGCGAGCGGGCGGCGCGTGCCGTCCGCACGCTGATGGCCCGCCGTCCCGGGACCCGGGTGCTCACGGTGCCGGGCCGGATGGGCGAGGACAGCGTGCGCGCCTCCGGGACCCCGTACGACCTGGTCCGGCCGCCGACCGGGCCCGCCGAGGCGTGTCCCGGCGGGTCCGCCGGGACGAGCGCGGCGGACACGCGGCGCGCCGTGGCCGCGCTGGCCGGGGTGGACCTGCTGCTGTTCGCCGGTGGTGACGGGACGGCGCGTGACGTGCTCGACGCGGTCCGCGCGCTCGGCGGCCAGGCGCCGCCCGTGCTGGGCGTTCCGGCCGGGGTGAAGGTCTACTCCGGCTGCTTCGCCCTCAGCCCGGCCGCCGCCGGGTTCGTCGCGGCTGAGTTCGACCCGGTACGTACGGCCGAGGCCGAGGTGGTGGATCTCGACGAGGACGCCTACCGCCGCGGCCTGGTCAGCCCCCGGCTGTACGGCAGCCTGCGCGTCCCCGCCGCCCGCGCCGCGCTG
The DNA here is from genome assembly GCF_043496855.1 of Nonomuraea sp. JJY05. Classification (NCBI taxonomy): domain Bacteria; kingdom Bacillati; phylum Actinomycetota; class Actinomycetes; order Streptosporangiales; family Streptosporangiaceae; genus Nonomuraea; species Nonomuraea sp. JJY05. The sequence goes on along the minus strand of NZ_JBIEIS010000042.1, from coordinate 39,012 downwards.
TCGGGGCGCAAGACCGGATCGTCAGGTACGGCGCCCGCCACCGCCGAGGGCGTCGCACGGGAGGTCGTGGCCAGGATGCGGCCCGGCGTCCGTTACGTCCTCGGACCGGGCGCCACCACTCGGGCCGTCGGCCGCGCGCTGGGCCTCGCCACCACGCTGCTCGGCGTGGACGTGGTGGAGCTCGCTCCGGCGGGCGGCCGCCTGGTGGCGGCGGATGTCGCGGAGACCGAGCTGTTCGGCCTGGTCAGCGGCAAGGAGTCGGTGCTGGTTCTGTCGGTCATCGGCGGGCAGGGGTTCGTGCTGGGGCGCGGGAACCAGCAGGTGTCGCCCCGGGTGCTCGACGCGCTGCTCGATGGCGGGTCCGGCCCGGGCGGGCGGCTGCTCGTCCTGGCCACCCAGCAGAAGCTCGCGTCGCTGAAGGGACGGCCGCTGCTGGCCGACAGCGGCGACGAGGACCTCGACAAGAAGCTCGGCGGGCACGTCCAGGTGATCACTGGATACCGCGAAAGCACGATTTATCGCATTTGTGCGGCAAGTGAGGAGTTCGACGGATGAAGACGCTCGACGGCAAGGTCGCGATCGTCACGGGCGGCGCTTCGGGCATCGGGCGGGCCACCGCCCTGCTCTTCGCCAGAGAGGGCGCCCGGGTGGTGGTCGCCGACCTCGACGCGGCCGGAGCGGACGCCACCGTGGCGCGGATCGCGGCGGAGGCGGGAGAGGCGATCGCGGTGCAGGCCGATGTCTCCGACCCCGAGGACTGCCGGCGTGTCGTCGGCGCCGCCGTCGAGATCTTCGGCGGCCTGCACGTCCTGTTCAACAACGCGGGCATCATCCGCCGCACCACCGCGCTCGACCTCGACGTCGAGGAGTGGGACCGCGTCATGGCGGTCAACGTCCGCTCGGTGTTCCTCATGTGCAAGCACGCCATCCCGGCGATGACCGAAGGCGGCTCGATCGTCAACACGGGGTCGGGATGGGGCCTCAAGGGCGGCGCCAACGCCATCTCGTACTGCGCCTCCAAGGCCGCCGTGGTCAACATGACCCGCGCGCTCGCCATCGACCACGCCAAGGCCGGCATCCGGGTCAACTCCGTCAACCCCGGCGACACCGACACGCCCATGCTGCGTGACGAGGCCCGCCAGCTCGGCGAGGACTGGGCCGCCTTCCAGTCCGACGCGGCGGACCGGCCGATGGGCCGCCCGGGCACCCCGGACGAGATCGCCCACGCCGTGCTCTTCCTGGCCGGTGACGCGGCCGGCTACATCACCGGGTCCGCGCTCGTCGTCGACGGCGGCGGGCTCGCCTGACCCACACCCCCCACGCAACCCCCTGAAGGAGCCGACCATGAACCGTGCCCTGGCAGTCCTGGGCCTCCTCGCCGTCGCGACGACCGCGTGCAGCGGCAGCGGCGGCGGGAACGTCCCCGGCGTGAGCAGCGGATCCGGCCCGGTCACCGTCCGCTGGTCCACCTGGGGATCGGCCGAGGACATCAAGCTCTACGAGAAGTTCACCGAGGACTTCGAGAAGCGCCACCCCGACATCACGCTCAAGCTGGAGCCGGTCGCCAAGTACGAGGACTACCATCCCAAGCTGCTCGCCCAGCTCACCAGCAGGACCGCCCCCGACGTGTTCTTCGTGGGCGACGACAACATCGGCAAGTTCGTCTCCGCCGGGGTGCTCACCCCGCTCAACGACAAGCTGGCCGGCCCTTCCTCCAAGAGCAGGCCCGAGGGCTTCTTCGAGGGCATCTACGGCGGCGCCAAGAAGGACGGCCAGGTCTACGGCGTCCCCAACGACACCAATCCCGAGGTGCTCTGGTTCGACAAGAAGGCGCTCAAGGACGCCGGGATCACCGAGGACCCCGCCGCGCTCAACGAGGCCGGGCGGTGGACCATGGCCACGTACCTCGACATGAACGCCAAGCTGAAGGCGGCGGGCAGAGCCGGGTCGATCTTCTGGAACTGGTACGGCTCCACGTACTCCATGATCAACGGCTTCGGCGGCAAGGTCTGGGACGGCGGCAAGTTCGTCGCCACCACCGACCCCAAGGCGCGCGAGGCCCTGCAGGCGCTGGCCAAGGGCTACCAGGACAAGACGTTCCTCAGCGCCGACCTGCTGCCCGACAGCAACGGCCCGAGCACGCAGTTCCTCAAGCACCAGGCCGGCTTCTACGCCGGAGGCCGGTGGATGATCGACTCCCTGAAGAAGGGCGGCGAGCTGGACGACTACGACATCGTGCCGTTCCCCTCCCAGACCGGCCGGCCCATGCCCGGCGCGGTGGCCGCCTCCTACCTGGCGCTCAACAAGGACACCAAGCTGCCCGAGCAGGCGTTCACCTTCCTCACCGAGTTCGTCAGCAAGGAGGGCCAGCTCATCAGGCTCAGGGACGGCGGCGCCGTGCCGTCCGTCAAGGGCGCCGAGCAGGTCGTCCTCGCCGACGGCTACCCCGCCCACGCCCAGACCTTCCTCGACGTGCGCGACACCGGCTTCGCGAACTATCCCGAGGAGGTCGCCGTGCCCGGCCTCACCGCCGACATCAACGAGCACCTGATGAAGGTGTGGACCGGCAAGGTCGGCTTCGACGAGGGCATGACCCGGCTCCAGAAGCTCGTCGACGGCAAGCTGGGCTAGCCGTGGCCGTCCTCACGCGGGCCCGGCCCCGCACGCTCCACCGGGCGCGGCCCGTGCGCAACCGCGACGGCTGGTGGGCCGCGTTCTTCCTCGCGCCGCAGGTCGCCGCGCTGCTGGTGTTCCTCGTCTTCCCGCTCGGCTTCGCCGTCGTGCTGGCGTTCATGCGCTGGGACGGGCTCGGGCAGAAGGAATGGGCCGGCTTCGACAACTTCGCCGCCCAGCTCTCCGATCCCGAGTTCGGGCTGGCGGTGTGGAACACGGTCAAGCTGGCGCTGCTGACCGTGCCGTTCGGGCTCGGTCTCGCGCTGCTCATCGCCGTCGCGCTGAACAACGTCAAGGGCGGCGGCTTCTACCGGGTGCTGTACTTCCTCCCGGTCGTCACCAGCTCCGTGGCCGTCGCGCTGATGTGGCAGATCATCCTGGCCGGCGGCGACTACGGCGTCCTGAACGCGTCGCTGCAGCGCTGGTTCGGCATCACCGCGCCTGACTGGCTCGGCGATCCCGGCTGGGTGATCGTGGCCATCGCCGTCGTGACGATCTGGTCGTCGCTCGGCCTCAACGTGGTGATCTTCCTGGCCGGGCTCCAGACGATCCCGCCGCAGATTGTCGAGGCCGCGCGCATGGACGGCGCGGGCAGCCTGCGCATCTTCCGCTCGGTCACGCTGCCGCTGCTCTCGCCGACGATCTTCTTCTCCACCGTCGTCGCGGTGATCAGCTCGTTCCAGGCCTTCGACCAGATCTACGTGCTGGTGGACCCGGAGGACAACGAGGGCGCGAGGACGATCGTCTACCAGGTCTACGAGCTGGGCTTCAAGGACTTCCAGTTCGGCATGAGCAGCGCCGCCGCGCTGATCCTCCTGGTCCTGACGCTGCTCGTGACGCTCGTCCAGTTCGCGGCGCAGAAGCGCCTCGTCCACTACGACTCGTGAGGGGGCCGGGATGCGACCCAGGCAGGTAGCCCTGCACGCCGGGCTCACCCTCGGCGGGCTGGCGATGCTCTTCCCGTTCGTCTGGATGCTGCTGACGTCGTTCAAGGGCGTGCGGCAGATGCTGAACGACCCGCTCGACTGGCTGCCCGGCCCGTGGCGCTGGGAGAACTACCCCGACGCGCTCGGCGCGATGCCGTTCGGCACCGCGTACTGGAACAGCTTCTACATCGCCGCGCTGAACGTCACGGTCACGCTGCTGACCTCGGCCATGGCCGCCTACGCCTTCGCCCGGATCAGGTTCCGCGGCTCCGGGGTGCTGTTCGTGGTGTTCCTGGCCACCCAGATGGTGCCCGCGCAGGTGACGGTCGTGCCGCTCTACCTGATGCTGGCCAGGTTCGGCTGGATCGACTCGCACCTGTCGCTCATCGTGCCGGGCATCGCGAACCCGTTCGCGGTGTTCCTGCTGCGCCAGTTCATCAGGGCCGTGCCCGTGGAACTGGAGGAGGCCGCCAGGATCGACGGGGCGGGCCGCTGGCGCTGCTTCTGGAACGTCGTGCTGCCGAACATCCGCCCCGGCCTCGGCGCGCTCGGCATCATCGCCTTCCTCGCGTCCTGGAACGCCTTCTTCTTCCCTCTGATCTTCCTGAACTCGCCCGAGCTCGCCACGGTGCCGCTGCTGCTCAGCCAGTTCTCCGGCCAGCGCACGGCCGTGGACTACGGGCTCATCCTGGCCGCCTCCGCGATCGCCGTCGTGCCGACGCTCATCGCCTTCCTCATCGGCCAACGGAAGATCATCAACTCGATGGCCGCTTCCGGCCTGGGCGGTCGCTGATGCCGGACCTGCGCGAACGCCCGTTCACCGACCGCGGCTCGCGGCTGCTGGTGACGGCGGCCGGCGACGGCTCGCTCCGGATCGCCAGAGCCCTGTACGAGACCAGGCTCGCCGACACGACCGTGCTCACCGGCCTGCGGATCCTTTCGGGGAGCGGCTCGGGGAGCGGCGAACTGCCGGTGCTGCGGGTGCTGCCGGACCGCGTGGAGTTCGCGGCCGGCGTGGCCATGGCCTTCGCGGGACCGGACACGCTGGTCCTGACCGGTGCGGGCGCGCGGGCCGTCTGGGACGGCGGCGAGGCCGACATCGACGGCTGCGTCACCCTCCTCGGCCCGGATCGCGCGAGGCACGACGCGGCGGCGGTGCTCGACGCGGCCGCCGCACGGTGGCGCGACTGGTTCGCCCGCATGCCCGCCGTGCCTGCGGACCTGCGCGAACGGGCGGAGGACGCGTGGTGGACGCTGGCGGTGAACCTGGTACGGATCCAGGGCCGAGAGTCGCTCGTCCCCTCCAAGAACGGCTACGTCGGCCTGTGGAACTGGGACTCCTACTTCCACGCCATCGCGCTCAGGCACGCCGACCCCGCCCTGGCCAGGGAGCAGATCCGCATCCTGCTCGACCACCAGCGCCCCGACGGCCTGATCCCCGACGTCGTACACGATCACGGCGTGCTGGCCGAGACCACGGACCTGCCCCGCTCCGATCTGGCCAGGCTGGCCGAGCACGTCGGGGGCGGGCCGATCGGGGACGCCGTCCCCGTCACGAAGCCGCCGCTCACCGCGTGGGCGGTGTGGAAGATCCACGAGGTGGACCCCGACCCCGCCTTCCTCGCCGAGGTCTACGAGCCGCTGGCCCGCTCGCAGGAGTGGTGGTTCACCCGCTCCGACCCGGACGGCGACGGCCTGGCCGAGTACCTGCACCCGTACTCGTCCGGCCTGGACGACAGCCCCATCTGGGACGGTGGCCCCCGTGCCGAGCCGCCCGACCTGAACGCCTACCTCGCCCTCCAGTACGACCGCCTGGGCGACATCGCACAGGCGCTCGGCAAGGATGACGCACCGTGGCGAGCCAGGGCGCAGGCCCTGGTGGACCGCATGATCGCGCGCCGGTGGAACGGCACCAGGTTCGCCACCGTGGTCGGCGGGCGCGAGGCGGACGTGCGCACCCCGCTGGAGCTGTTGCCGCTCTTCACGGGGAGGCTCCCCGCGGGGATCGCGGACCGGCTCGTCGCCGACCTGCGCTCGCCCGGCTTCTGGGCCGAGCACCCGGTGCCGACCGTCGCCTTCGACGACCCGAGATTCGACCCCGAGGCCATGTGGCGCGGACCGGTCTGGCTGAACGTCAACTACCTGCTCATCGACGGCCTGCGCCGCTCGGGGCATCAGGAGACGGCCGCCGAGCTGCGCGAGCGCACGCTGGCCATGGTCCGCGACGGTGGCGGCCTCCACGAGTACTGGAACCCGCTGACCGGCCGTCGCGCGGCCCGCGCGACGACCGCCTTCGGCTGGTCGGCCGCCCTCTTCCTGGACCTCGCCCAGGAGGGCTGACCGGCACCGGACGGCGCAACGCGACCGAACCGGACTGCCTCCCATCGCGGGGCTGCCCGACGGCCTGACAGCCGGCATGCACCATCTGCGGCCGTGCGGAAATGGAGCTGCTCGCGGCGGAGGTGGCTCAGAGCGGCCCCCTTCGACAGCGCACTCGACCGAGCGCTGCCGGAGAGAGGCGTGGCCGTCCGGCCGACGAGTCGTGGAGCTCTACAAGAAATGCGTGTCCCGTGGGCCGGGCGTGACGGTGGCGTCATGGGCCGAGAGTTCCGCGTTCGGGGGAGGCACGTTCAGCCGGCCCGGCGGGCCGCCTCCATCGCCGCGGCCACTGACGCGGCCGCACGCCCGATGACCTTCGTCCCGGGCCTCGGGCCGTTGTAGGTGAGCGTGGCGGTGACGTTGGACATGCGGAACACCATGTTGGCCACGTACGTGCCGTTCGCCCGGTGGACGGACGCGAACGACTCCTCCCCGACCACCGGAGTCCGGGTGAACGTGATGTCCGGATGCTCGTCCCGCAGATCCTGAAAGTTCTGCTTGATGCCGGCGAAGTTGGCCTTGGCGCCCTCGAGGGTGGGGACCCGGTAGAGCGAGACGGTCGCGTAGGAGCCGTTGGCACCGAAGTACTGGCAGATCTGCCGGTTGCGATGGTCTCTCTGGAGCGTGCCGCCGAGCAGCGTGCTGACCTGAGCGGGGGTCAGCACACGGCAGGAGTGCAGACTGGCGGCGTCGAAGAGAGGCTTGCCGGCCGGTGAGGACGAAACGGGCTTGGCCGGCGGTGTGGTGTTGGGAGTCGGCCCGGCGCTCGCACTCTCTCCCGGACGGGTCATCCCCCAGATCACCGCACCCGCCGTCAGGGAGAGCGCGAGAACCAGCGCGCCGCCCACGACGGCGAACCGTCGCCGCGCGGGTGCGGACCGCCGGGCCGTGGGACGGGTGCCCGCCGGAACGTCGCCCTGGGCCACCGCCTGCAACCACGCCGCCGCCTGCGCGGGGGAGCAGCGGAGCTGGGGCTCCTTCGCCAGCAGCGCGGCGAGGACGGGCGTGAGCGAGCCGGCCCGCTGCGGGGGCGCCGGCTCGCGCAGCAGTACGGCCGCCATCACGGCCGCCGCATTGGGGCCGGTGTAGGCGGCCCTGCCCTCCACCGCCAGGTACAGGGTGGCTCCCAGCGACCACAGGTCGGCCTCCGGGCCGTCGGCCTCGCCACGCAACCGCTCCGGCGCTATATAGCCGGGCGAGCCGTTCAGCAGGCCGGTCTGGGTCAGCGCGGCGTCCCCCGCCACGGTGGCGATGCCGAAGTCGGTCAGGAGCACCCGCCCGTCCTGGGTGAGCAGAACATTGCCCGGCTTGACGTCGCGGTGCAGGACCCCCATCGTGTGCGCGGCGGCCAGCGCGTCGAGCACGTGCCGCCCCACCAGGGCGGTCCGGGCGGGCGGCAGCGGCCCGTCCTCGCGCACGATCCGGTCGAGGGAACGGCCGTGGACCAGCTCCATCACGATCCACGGCCGGCCGCTGTCCATGACGACGTCGTGCACCGTGACGATCGACGGATGCGAACGCAGCCGCGCCGCGGCCCGCGCCTCACGCAGGGTCCGCTCGGTCAGCTCGGCCCGGGACGCCTCGTCCAGATCTGCGGGCAGCCGCACCTCCTTGACGGCGACCTGCTGACGGAGCAGTTCGTCGACGGCCAGCCACACCGTGCCCATGCCGCCCTGGCCGAGCTGCGACATCAGCGAATAGCGGCCTGCCAGCATCATCGTCATGCCATCGCCGTGAGGCAGGACGCGTCATCGCCGCATAAGCGGGCCATCCGCGGTCCGGGCCCGGCGGGCGCGAGTTTCGCCACTGGCTGTTCCTCCAGAGCTGAGCTGTCGCATGGGTCGGCCGTACGAGCCGACGGCTGTGTCCCGGAGCCAGGCCCGCGGATGCCGCTCGGCATGCGGCAAGCCCGTGGTGGGAAGGGCACACCGTAGCATGCGCGACGTCGGGCCCGCGGCTCGGGACGATCACGTACGAGTGGCAGCTCTCAGGCCGTGCTTTTGTGGGGTCGGCTGGCGGTCCTGCGTCGGTGGCCGGCCACCCAGCCGGCGTGCCTCACCGGCGAGTGACAAGAGGGATGTCGTGTATCGGTGGGTAAAGACCTTTACATGACTCGCCCCTTCATTCGAGCGATCGTCGCGTGGGTGGCGTTCGCGCTGTTCATCGCGTTGACCGTTGCAGCCGCCCATTTCCACCATTGGACGGCATTCGCGACGGGCTTGTGTCTCACCGTGATTGCCGCGATCTTCGGTGTGATCGCGAGTCAACAAGCTCGCATCGATCGCTGCAGCACTCCTGATGCACACAGCCGCGAATGAACGTTCGGTTCTGGTGGTTGGCGAGCCCCGTCGATGACATGTGGTGCGGGCTGCGAAGGGCAGCATGAGGGCAGCGCCCTGGCGTCGTCCAGGGCTGCGGTCAAGGCGCCGCCGGCCAGGATGCTGTCGCTGGTCCACCGATTGCTGAGGTGCTTGTTCGGCCTGCTGCGACTCATATTCGAGCGGAACCCGGCGCCGGCGCAGCACGTCGCGGGGGTAGCGAAGAGGACGTCCCATGACGGGCGAGGAAGCAGCCGCGACCAGCCCGCGAGTACAACCCGGCCTCGCCACGCCATCGAAGCCGTCGCCAACCAGGACCGCTGAGAGCTGCCCAATCCCGGAGGGGCGTTCGGGCGGGCACGAAGACCTGGATCACGGCTGGCTGGCAGAACGGTTCACCGATTCGGTGGCCATGGCCAGGCGTGGACATCCTACGACCGGGTCCATCGACGGCGTCGGTGTCTCCTCCGATGAGAGGGAGGCGCGCTGGCTGGCCGTCGCCGGAGCGCTTGAGCGCTACTCCAGCTCCGTCTACAGCGAGGACCAGTTCCTCCGGGCGACCGCCGCCGAGCTGGGGGAGGAGGCGCTTGATCTCGATCAGGTGCCAAGGATCGCCGATGCCGAGGCAGCCGATCCCTGTGAGTGCCAAGAACTCGGCAGCAGCGCGGATCGATGATTCGCTCACGCATGGCCGCAGCCGGTGCGGGCGTCGGGGGTGATGGCGGTGATCCGGTCCGGGTGCTGCGCCAGGCCGGCGTCGCGCCTCGATGCAGATCTACGATCGAGATCATTTCTTCTGGCCCATGTGGTCGATAGTTTTCTGGGGCATCGGACTGGTCTTCCATTTCTGGGGTGTCCACTCGCCGCCCAGATCGAAGGCCGATCGGTGAGACGGCCGTCGCACGGCCTTCCTCTCCCGCCAGCCCACGCGTGATCCGAACCCGGAGGAGCCCTAGATGCCAACCCGAGTCAACCGGCAGACCGTCGACCTGTCCGCCTACCCAGACCTGCTGGTCCTGTATCTCGGAATGCGGGTGAACCGGCTGTACGGGATCCGAACCTTCTTCGGCTTCGGCCGGAAGATCAGTGAGTCGGTCGCCGGCAAGCCGGACGGACTGCTGCTGCACGAGCCCGTCTACTACTCGTTCTTCCCGATGAACATGGGGATGCGCCAGTACTGGCGCGACCTGCCCTCGCTGCTCGCGTTCGCCCGGTCGGAGCCGCATCGACAATGGTGGCTCGACTTCCTGCGAGACTCCGGCGGCACCGGTTTCTGGCACGAGACCTACTCGATCAAGGGCGGTATGGAGGCCGTCTACGATGACGTGCCCAAGCCGCTCGGCTTCGGACGGTTCGCCGGGATCCAGCGCGCTCGCGGTCCCATGTTCGGCTCCGCGGCCCGGCTGGGGCGTTCCGAGGGTGGCAGTTCGGTCCTCAGCGAGACGGACCTTTACGAGTCCTAGCCACGCAGACGCCCGGCCGGAAAGTGGCAGTTCGGTCCTCAGCGAGACGGACCTCTACGAGTCCTAGCCACGCAGACGCCCGGCCGGAAACTCGCGGGGGCATGAGGCAGGCCCGCCCGCGCCCCCGCCGAGCCGGCCGCGCCCCTGCCGAGCCGCCCGCACCCCCGTTGAGCCGCCCGCACCCCCGTTGAACCGGCCGCGCGACGTCGTACACGCCCGCCGTCCCAAGTTCCGATCGGCCGATCTTTCACCACCCATTCCGGACCAGTAGAATCGGTGCCTGCCGCGATCCAACACAGGTCGCAAGCGGACAATCTGTAATGTCCAGCCGGGAGCCGACAGTTTGACTGGGCCAGCTCATCCCGTTCGGCTCGGCGGTGAAGGCCCGTCGGCCGGCGCCGATCCTCTGCGCCTGCAGGTCCTGGGCCCGTTGCGGCTGTGGCGTGGTCGCGTCGAACTGGACGCCGGCCCCCGGCAGCAGGCGCAACTGTTGGCCCTGCTCCTGGCGCGGGTGGGCCATCCGGTCAGCACGAGGCAGTTGATCGACCTGATCTGGGCCGACAACGCCCCCGCCAGCGCGCTCAACGTCATCCAGAAGTACATCGGGGCATTGCGGCGGGTGCTCGAACCCGCGGTCCCCGCCCGGGCAGCCGGTACCTACCTGCACCTGCGCGGCAACGCGTACGTGTTCAGCGCCGGCTCCGGCACGCTGGACCTCGTCAACTTCCGGGAACTCCTCGGGGCCGCCCAGACCGCCCTCGCCCAGCAGGGCCGCAAAGTGGCGCTCGACCATTACGTCAAGGCGCTCGGCCTCTGGCGGGGCCCCGCAGGGGACGGACTGTCCTTCGGATCGGCCGCGATGTCGATCCTGGCCGCCCTCGACGACGAGTTCGTGCTTCGGCGCGGCGTGCCCACTCCACCAGGGGTGGTGCCCTCGGTCCACCGAGCATGACCGGGCGACCCGATACCGATGTCCATTGCTGGTGAGATTCCTTCCAGAAAGAGATGTCGAGATGGTGCGACGCGTGTGATCGGATCGTCTGTCAGCCTGGCCGGTCAGACTTGATCAGAACGCCGTGTGAGCCGGTCGGTTCGTTCCGCAGGAGCCCTTGCAGATCGGCGACGGGCTGGACTCCGGAGACCGGCGGGCGGCCGTCGATCACGAGGCTGGGCACGCCGGTGATGCCGTGCTCTGCCGCGCGGCGCCGGTCGGCGCGTACCTCGTCGGCGTAGTCGTCGCCGTCCAGGACAGTGCGCACTTCCCCGGTGTCCAGCCCGGCCTCGTGGCCCAGGCGCTGCAGGACCTGCGGGTCGGCCACGTTGTTCCCCTCGGTGTGGTACGCGTGCAGCAGCAGCTCCACCATCTGATCGGCCCGGCCGCGGTCGGCGGCCAGCTTGACCAGCCGGTGCGCGTCGAAGGTGTTCACCGGGCGGGCCAGATGCAGGTTCAGCTCCAGGCCTTCCGCCGCGCCCAGCGACCGGATCCGGGCGATGCGGGCGGGCGCCTGCTCGCCCCACCAGCCGGCCATGGCCTCCGCGGCGGTCGGCCCGGGCGTCCGGCCTTCGTCCGGCGCGAGCTCGTAGGCGCGCCAGACGATCTCGATGCTGTCGCGGCCGGGCTGCTGGGCCAAGGCGGCCGTCAGGCGTCTCTTGCCGATGTAGCACCAGGGGCACAGCACATCGGCGTATATCTCAAGGTTCATGAATGTCCCGCACGGTGATCGTGGTTGATGGAGCGAGGTCGGTTCACCCGGCGGCGTGCTGCCGACGGATACAGCCGCCCGCCGGCAGGGATCGGACGATCAGGCATCGAGGCGCTGCGGCCCGGGGCCGACCTCGCGGACGACGGTGTAGGTGGGCACCCCGGTCATGCGGGGTTCGGCCTTACCGGACAGGTCCTCCAGCGCCTTGCCGATGGCGGCCATCCGGCCGTCGGTGGCGGAGGTCTCCACGAAATGGCGATAGTCCGCCTCGCTCGCCCAGTGCACGATGTTGTACACGCGACTGCCGTCCGTGCTCACATGAAAACGAGCCGAGCGATAGCCGGGATAGAAGCGCACCCACCGCTCCTGGATCTCCGCGAAAGCCTCCACAAGCTCACGCTGTGCGTCAAAGCCATCAACGGTGTAGTCGATGATCGAATAGAAACCGGCATCGGTGCTCACGAACACACTCCTCAAGGTCGGGTGCAGGGGCAACAGCCTGGCTGCCATCGTGCAATCTCAACCACGCTTGAGGTCAAACGCCCGGGCGAAGGCGCAACCGATCCCGCCCTACTTCCGGGAGCGACTTCCGGAGTCACAACCCCAGAGATCCCGCAGGCCCCCGGACCAGCTTCCGGAAACACAAGCCGGGCGCGAGCCGTCGAGTTCCCCGGCCCGCACGCGGCAATCCTCGCCCAGTACGCCACCGCGCTCGAGCGCTCACCACTGGCCGACTCCAGCAAGACCAAGTACCGCTCCCGGCCGCTCATCATCGTCCACGCCCAGCTACGCCTCGGCCGCCACCTGATCGAGGACCTACGCCACCCCCGGGAAAGACCCATCCCACGCGGCCGGCTCACACCCGCACGCATCTGGCGCGGGTTCAGGAGCCTCCGCCCGGTCCTCGCCCAACCGGTCGGCGCACCCAAACCTTCCAGCCCCGGCCCGGGACGCCCACCCGGCATCCCCGACCGCCGACCCGCGCCCCGCTACGACGTCGGCAAGCCGCGCCGACGTGCTTGTGAAGTAGCGATCATTCGGCTCAGTCGTCGGGGTCGGACCTCGTTCCCGTGTCGAACCTCGCCGTCACGGGCGCCGCGCTCCAGTCGCTCACCTCATCGCCCTTGTCGACGCGCAGCAGCCGCGCCTGCATGACGTCCGTCAACTGGTCGGCGCCGGGCAGGAACTCCGGGCCGTTGACGAAGTGCATGACGGCCCCGACGACGTCACGGCTGTCGTCCTCGTCGAGGTCCTCGGCGTCGAACGGCCTCCAGCCCGTCGCGGTGGCCGCCGCGAGAAGGCGAGCCGGGTCGTGGACGTGCACCTCCAGCAGGCTGATCGTGCGTACGACCGGCCCGGGGAAGGCGTCGAGGCGGGCGTCGCCCGGCGTGCGGCTCTCAAGGTCGCCACCGAGGCCGGCCGAGTCGCCGCGGCCCCGCCGCAGGGACTCCCACGTGGCGGCTAGCTCGGGGGCGTCGGCCCAGGTCCCGTTCACGACATCGGCCAGCGTACGGCGGAAGGAGGCGGCGGGCGCGTCGGGCAGAGCCGCTGCGATCCGCTCAGACTCAGCGCGGGCGGCGGGGCCCAGGCCGTGCTCCAGCACCGAGGAGAGAAGGTAGGCGGCGTGCTGAGCGACGGCGGGATCGGTGCAGGTCAGTACGGCATGCAGGGTCGCGGGCTGGCCGGAGCGTTCGACGAGGGCGTAGACCCGGCTCTTGGCGCGGGTGTGCTCGCAGTGGAAGGCGCGAGGGACGGCAGAGGTCATGATCGGGTTCTCCATCAACGTGAGGTACGTGGAAAACCGCTGGTGGGCGCGGTACGGCCACGCCCCCTGACGGAGAAGTCCTGCCCGCTGGTGCTGCTGGTACGGCCAGCTGCCCGGTTCGGTGTTTGCATCGTACCGCTTGGGTGTTGTTTCGGGTGACTATGCGTCGACTGGACCAGCCGGGGTCGAATTGGTCGCGAGGTGGGCTCTTGCGGTTGAGCGCGTCGCTCAAGCGAGTCCAACCACGGGTGCGGGTCGTCGGAGCCGACCTCGATCCTGACGCCCTGCCCATAGCGCGCCGCGAGGCCGGTGCCGCCGACGCGGCGCCGCGATGGCGGATCGGCAGGCGAAGCTATCGATGGCCGGCCGAGGAGTGGGCGGTTTGCCCGGCGTGCGCGGTGGTCTCCACCAGCGTGCGGCAGCGCCGCAGGATCCGGCTGCGGGACCTGCTCACGGCGAGCAGACGCCCGCGGTGCGCTGGCACAAGCGGCAGTTCGCCTGCAAAGGAGTGCGATAGAGGGCCGAAAGACGTGGCCAGAAACGATGGAGATGTCCAAGGAGGTGGGCGTTCCCGACTGACATGTCTGCGGTCGAGTGCATGGGCTGGATGTTCGCGCGGTGAGGGCTGGGCGGTGGGCCGGCCATCGAGGCGCCTGGGGGACCTCGTCGGCTGCCGGAGGCGGGCCGCGGATGGTCTGAGCTGGCTCGGGGGTCAGGTCGCTGTCGTGCGCGTCGGCCGGGTCGATCCGGACGATGGCGGCGGGCCGTCGGCCTTCGACTCCGCGGGAACATTTGTCCAAGACTGATGGTCGATCGTCCGTGCATGGTCTCCGCATGAATGAGTACGACATTGAGCACTCGCATGGGATGCACGTGGTCCATGACGGTCCGCGGCAGGCGCCGCCGTTGTTGCTCATCCACGGATCAGGGGCCTCGGGCGCCTTCTGGGGTCCGGTGGTCCCGGCGCTGGCCGGCCACCATCACGTCATCCGGGTCGACCTCCCGGGTTGCGGCCAGTCCGCGCCCGCGCCGTCGTATGACGTGCCTGCGCAGGCGGGCCAGGTGGCGGCGCTGCTGGACGACCTCGGGCTTCGTCACGTCGCCGCGGTCGGGCACTCCAGCGGCGGCTACGTCGCCACCGCGCTTGCCGAACAACGTCCCGACCTCGTGGGATCGCTTGCACTGATCAGTAGCGGCCCACGTGTGGATGCGCTCCTTCGGCAGCCGTTCATCCTTCGGCTCCTGTTGGCCCCGCCCTTGGGCCCGCTCATGTGGTCGAGGCGTTCTGATGCGATGATCCGCAAGGGGATCAGCGCGACGGCCGCCCGCCCGGTGGAGCTCCCGGACGACGTGGTCGCCGACGTGCGGGGCATCACCTACCGCGTGATGAGGACGGTGCTGCGCCGGAACACCGCGTACATCGCCGAGCGGAGCGTGCCCGAGCGTCTGGCCGCCCTCAAGGTCCCCGTGCAGGTGATCTTCGGCGCTGCCGACCCCCGTTGGGAGCCATCGTCGGCGCACCAGTACGACGCGGTGCCGGACGCACGGATCGAACTGCTGCCCGGCGTCGGACACCTACCCATGTTGGAAGCGCCCGAGACGACCAGCAAACTGCTGCTGAGCTTCACGGCAACGGGCCGCCGACAACCCGTGATCCCTGATGCCTAGACCGGCCATGTATTGCCGACCGGTAGGCCACCTGACCGGGCGTGGGTGGACGTCGCGGTCCCACGCCCGTCGGTTCGGCTGCCGGGGATCAGCATGGCCGGGGTCCGCCGTCCTGCCCCGGCCTTGGTGGACATCGCCATGGTCGCGTACCCGTCCGTCACCCTGCTCGTCGATCTCAGGCAACTGGCCGGGGAGCCGGCGAGTGCCTCCAGATCCGGCTGGATCCGGTCGCGGCGGCTGCGTTGTTCGGCGCATCGACCGAGCTCAGCGGGACGGGGGGCGCGACGCCGGGCGAGCCGGGGACAGGCTGCGCGCCGCCGCGTCGTGGGACGAACGGTTCGCGGTGGACATCCTGGGCCGGAGGCTGGGCGCCCCACGATGTTCCTCCGGTGAGCGAAGACCGCGACCAAGAAGGACGCCTGGTCTTCCTGGTTTCGTCGGAGGTGCGCGCCCCGGCGGGCCCGGCCGGTGTGCCGTCAGCGCTGCTGCCGCAGCACACCGATCAGGCTGGTGAGACTGTCCCCGCCGTGGCCTGCGGCGACGCCCCGGCGGAAGAGCTCCAGGACGGCGGCCGGGAGCGAGCCGTCCACACCGGACGCCCGCGTGGTCTTCAGCACGTGTTCCACGCTCGCCACGCCCATGGAGATCCGGTCCACGTCCCCCTCGTGGTTGCCCGCAGTGATGCGCGGCGCGTAGAACTCAAGGAAATAGCGCAGGTCCAGGGTCTGCACCGCGCGCGGCAGGAAGTCGGCCGCCGAGATGCCGTTGGCCTCCGCGACCGCCTGGCCGTGCACGTAGCCCGCCATCGCGGTCCAGAACATGTCGATCCCGATCTGGTAGTAAAGCGCGGCCAGCCCCTGGTCCTCGCCGAGATAGTCGATCCCGGTCAGCACCTCGAGGGCGGCCCGATGCGCCTCGATCGCGTCGTTCGGCCCGCTGTAGTAGGTCATCGCGCCCGGCGTGCCGATGCCGGGCGGCGGCACGAGCACGCCGCCGGTGATCTGCACGGCCCCGCGCTCGGCGAGCCACGCGGCCGCCCGGCGGGCCCGGTCCGGGGTGTCGGAGGTGAGGTTGGCCAGGGTACGGCCGGCCAGCGCGGCCTCGGGTGCCTGCGCCAGGATGGCATCCATCGCGTCGTAGTCGGTCAGGCTCAGTACCGCCAGCTCGTTGGCGGCGAGCGCGGCACCGGCCGACTCCGCCCGTTTCGCGCCCCGCGCCACCAGGTCATCGGCCCTGGCGGCGGTGCGGTTCCACACGGTCACCTCGTAGCCGTTGTCGAGGTAGGCGGCGGCCATGGCCTGTCCCATCGGACCCAGCCCGATCACGGTCACGGACTTCATTTGGATACTTCCCATCACTAGGACGAACGCTCTATCTAGTCACGACCGTAGCAGACCGTTAGAACGAACGCTCTATCTAGTACGATGGGAACCATGCGAACCCAGCACGAGCTCGGCACCCGGGAACGGATCGTCCGGACCACCTCTCGCCTGATGCAGCAGCAGGGATACGAGGCGACCGGCCTCAAGCAGATCTCCCAGGAGGCCAAGGCCACCCTGGGCTCGGTCTACCACTTCTTCCCGGGCGGCAAGCGGGAGCTGGCGATCGAGGCGGTCCGGCACGGCGACCGGGAGTTCGCCGAGTTCCTGCGGGCCGCGTTCGACCGGGACGACGACCCCGCCGCCGCGGTGGTCGCCTGCACCCGCGACCTGGCGAGCGGGCTGCGCGAGTCCGGGTGGCTGGACGGCTGCCCGGTCACCACCACGGCGCTGGAGAGCGCGGGCCGGGAGCCGGAGATCCAGCAGGCCGCGGAGGACGCCTACGAAAACTGGCGCACGCTGGTCCGCGAGAAGCTCGAGCGCTCCGGCTTCGCCGCCGACGTGGCGCACGACCTCGCGCACACCGTGATCAACCTGCTGGAGGGCGCGGAACTGTCGGCACAGGTGGCGCAGAGCGAGGCGCCGCTGGAGATCGCCGGTCGGCACCTCGCCCGGCTCATCGACTCCTACCGCTGAGCCGGGCCGCCCCCACCCGGCATCCTGAAACGGTGGTCGCCGTGACCGGCCGCCGTACGAGATCGTGCAGGGGGGAGCCAAGACGTGTCGACGGATTCGCGCGCGTCCCGGCTGGAAGCACAGACCGAGCACGACCCCGCCGCGACCGGACAAGGCACGGGTGTGATCTGGTCCGTCCATGACCAGGTTGTGGGCCTGTTGCACCGTCCACGCGCCGGTCGGGTGCGGGGACTCCGGCCAGGTGCAGGCGCCGGGTGCCATGCTCGGTGAAGAGCAGCACATACAGCCGTTTGAGCAGCACGGTTTCGACCACGAGGAGTCGCACGCGATGATCGCGTGAGCTTGACGCTACAGGATTGCCGTGCCTGCGCAAGAGTGTCGCCGGGGCAACCGCGAACACCTCCGCCCACCGGCGACGGCGAACCAGTCTCGACAACGCCACAAGCCGGAGCCGGTCGACGTGACCCCACCGTGGCCGACCACCGAGCTGCCTGGGCAGCACCTGATTCTCGTGACGGAGCACCAGCAGCTCAACGTCCCTGGACAGACCAGCGCGGACCAGCACCGCCGGCAAGCCGAACAAGCACCTCACCAAGCGGTAGACCAGCGACAACAACACCCCGCGATGGTCGCAGCCGGCGCCGTGATCATGCAGCTCAAGCCCTATGTAGCGGGTTCGGCGCGGCTCCGGTCCACGAGGCGCGCAAGCGGCTCAACTCCTACCCGTTGCGCTGATGGCCTTAACATGGCTCCCTTGAGCATCTATCGGTTTAAGTTGTTTGCAAGCGTCACAATACAGACTCTCCTCACCAACCACGCTGCCGTCCGCTTGGACGGCACGAAGGGAAGACATCATGCAGCTAGGCAAGAGGCTCACTGTCATGGCCGCTTGCGTCTTTATGACGAGCGGGGTGCTGGCTACGGCGTCTCCCGTGGCAGCTATTGCGGCTACATCGGCTACTGCGGGGCAAAGCCAAGCACGTTACTATTACGGCGCCATCGCTGTGGCGCGGAACGGCCGTACTGGCAGGTCCTGGGACTACAGAACAGTGGCTTCCGCCAAACGGCGGGCACTGAGAGAGTGCGGCCGCTCCAGCTGCAAAGTCCTTGTCACATTCGTCAACGGGTGTGGCGCTGTCGCCTACAATTCCAGGAGAAACGTCTTTTGGGGCGGCAGGGGGAGCACGCCCGCCAGGGCGAAGAGGAACGCCATCGCCAATGCGGGCGGCGGTCGCTGGATCGCCTATCAATGCACCAGGCGATGGCGATAACGCTGGTACGGCAGCCATTTTGGTCAGTTGAGCTGGATGTACGCGGTGGTCGGGCGGGCTCGGTGAGGGAATCAGCGGGCCCGTGCTTGGTGGCGGCGTCGCCAGGGTGACCAGTGGGCGGCGTGTTCCAGGGGCGGTGCGTGGCCGGTGACGGCGTTGACCAGTGCGCCTGCCGATAATTGTGTTCGACCAGATCACGGGGCACGCGAGCTACCGTGGTGACCGGAAACGCCTCCGCCCACCGGCGACGGCGGATTAGCCCCGACCACGCCGCAAGCCACAGCCGGTCGGCGTGATTGTGCCTGCCGAAAACTTGGTCCGTGCAGTTCAAGCGGTACGGGAGCATTCGTGAAGGACTTCACCCGGCCGGTCTCGTCGGCGTACGTTCAGGTCGACGATTCCAGCCGGATCGGTGATGGGACCAGCAGCTTGGCGCTCCTCAGCCCCATGCCCTTCGGACGAAGACTTCGTACCGGAAGCGATTCGAGTTTGTCGAAATAGCGCTCCTCCTGAAGGCGGGGCCGTCTTCGGCAATGGGCTGGAGGTTGCGTGAGGGCGGAGTAGGCGGAGGTGCCACTGCCTGCTCCATCCCGATCTCGATGCCCGTGTTCCGGCAGAGTTAGACGAGCCCTCTGGAGGTGAACGCGGCACGTACGGTTGTCGTGGCGGTGTCGCCGCCGTGCCGCTGTGCGGCGTTCATCGTGGTTTCGGCCGCCGCCTTGAAGGTGGTGTCCTTGGTGAAGTCGAACTGCGCGTCGATGATGACCGTGCTGCCCAGTGTGTCACCGAGCCTGGTGCGGATGTCGTATAGGGCTGAGGACCAGATTTCGCCGTCCGCGTGCACCTCGCCGACCAGGTCCTGGGGGTAGTGCTTGGTGCCGTCCAGTCGGCGTAGGCAGTGTGGGGCCTTTGATGTGTAGGAGACCGAGTCCCAGTCGGCCACGCATGTTTCGGGTGTCCGCGTGGGTGGGCCGGTCTTCCAGCTGCTGACGGCTATGGCGAGGTAGTCGCCGAGGGCTTCACCGATCGCGCCCGATTCCAGGGTCGTGCCGAAGCCGGTCACTTGGTCGTCCTGTGCGGAGTGGCGGTACTCGTGGATGATGACCTCGCCGTCCTCGGCGTCGTCCACGCCTTCCTTGCCGAGGGTGATGTTGGTCTTGTCGTCCCTGAAGAAGGAGTTGTCGCTGCCGTACTGGTTGATTCGCAGTTCGATCTGGCGTTGGTTCACCGGGCATAGCCGGGAGCCGAAGCCGAGTGATTGGATGTAGTGCTGGGCGGTGGTGACCCAGTAGTAGCCCATGATTTGTTCGAACTGGTCGCTGTCGCGATGCCAGGCCGGGAAGGCTCCGTTCACCGCTTGGGCGGGCTTGCCGGTCTCGCTCTTGGCCGTGATGTAGCGTCCGGTGAGGGTGCCGGAGCTGTCCAGGTCGGTGAGGGTGACGGTGTGGTACGCCGGGGTGAAGGCCGCGCTGTCGTGGTCGTGGTCGTCGGCGAGGGATTGGTCGCCTGTGCTCTGGACCGGGTTGGGGTAGAAGACGGTGGCGGTTGGTTCGGTCGTGGCTTGGGCGGTGCCCGGCGTGAGGAGCGCCGTGATGGTGCCGACTGCCAAGCAGGCCGCGGTCAGGTGAACTTACGGGATTAATGATCCTTTTGTCACCTCCGTGTCGGTGCGGCAACGTCTGTCCCCATTGACGTTCAGAGAGCGGGTCAGCAGTCGGTCCCCGGTCCTGACCGAATCGACTCCCCGCATGGGGACGCGGCGCCGCGGGAATGGCACCTCCTGGCGTGTAGGACGCCGAGGGAAGGCACTCCTCCCGGCCGGATGTACTGCCCCCGTCGCACCACCCGATGAGACAGGAGGCTTCACCGTGAACCCCACCATGTCCGTGAGCGAAGCCGGGCGAACGTTTACCAGGCCCACCGCGTACACCGACGAGACCCGCCTTCACGAGGCACTCGCGCTGCTGCGCCGTGAATCTCCCGTCCACCGCGTGGAGGTCCCGGGATACACCGCGTTCTGGGCGGTCACCCGCCACGCCGACGTGCTGGAGATCGAGCGGGACCACACCCTCTGGCTCAGCGCCCCGCGCCCTGTGCTGAGGACCGCGGACCTCGACGCCGCACTCGAAACGCGCCGGGCGCGGGGGACCGCGCTCAGGAGCATCGTCCACATGGACGATCCGGAGCACCGCGTCCTGCGCGCCGTCGGGGCCGACTGGTTCCGCCCCAAGGCCATGCGCGCCCTGGAGGCGCGGGTCCGAGAGCTCGCCCGCCTGCACGTGGACCGGATGGCAGAGTACGGCGGCGCGTGCGACTTCGCCCGCCATGTCGCGGTGCACTATCCGCTCTACGTCATCCTCACCCTGCTGGGCCTGCCCGAGTCGGACTTCCCGCGCATGTTGCGGCTCACGCAGGAGTTGTTCGGCCAGCACGACGAGGAGACCGGGCGCGGCGGAAGCCCGCAGGGCCACACCTCCGTGCTGGAGGACCTCTTCGCCTACTTCCACGAGCTGACGGCCGAGCGCAGGGCCAGCCCGACTGGCGACCTCGCCTCGGAGATCGCCAACGCCCGCATCGACGGCCGGCCGCTGGACGACAACACCGCCGTCTCCTACTACATCCTCATTGCCACGGCCGGACACGACACCACCAGTTCCACCATCGCGGGCGGCCTGGAGGCGCTCATCCGGCACCCGGACGAGCTGCGGCGGCTGCGGGACGACCCCGGCCTGCTGCCGACGGCCGTCGAGGAGATGATCCGGTGGGTGAGCCCTGTGAAGGAGTTCATGCGCACCGCCTCCGCTGACACCCAGGTCAACGGGACGCCCATCAGGAAGGGCGAATCCGTGCTGCTGTCGTACCCGTCGGCCAACAGGGATGAGAAGGTCTTCGCCGACCCGTTCCGCTTCGACGTCGGCCGCGACCCCAACAGGCACCTGGCCTTCGGCTTCGGCGTCCACTACTGCCTGGGCGCCGCGCTCGCCCGCATGGAGATCCGCGCGCTCTTCGCCGAACTCATCCCCAGGCTGGCGAGCGTCGAGCTCGACGGCGATCCCGTGTGGACCGCCACCACATTCGTCGGCGGACTCAAACGCCTCCCCATCCGCTACGTCATGAAGGACGGCTGAGCGCGCCGACCCGGGCGAGACCGCCGACTGGAACAGCGGAGACAGGATTTGGGGTAGCTGTCGTCCCACGGTACATCACTGAAAGATCTTGCTTCGATTCGGCTGGTGCCGAGCCCTAACGGGCCCTGGGCTGGACTCTGCACTGCACGGCGCCATCGGCTTGTGGGTAACCGGCCCGGACGGTGCGCTCTGTGACGGCGACTTGCAGGTGGCTCCCGAGAGCAAGACGTGGCCGCCGCGTCGGGTGGCTGCCTCGTACTGGTGGGCACAGGCATCTGGCTCCGTGGCACGTCGCACTGCCGGGACGACGCCCTTGCCCACGTGGATCTTGTGGCGCGCGAGGTCCGCCTGACCGGTGGCCTGGAGGCCGGCGGGTCCAGCTAGCCGAGATCTCCTTCGATAGTCCTTCTCGCAGACGCAGCAGGACCTGGCGCAGCCTCTGTCGCTGGGCGGGGGATAAGGCGGTGTAGAGGTCTTCGGCGGTGCGCGCGATAGAAGATCGGATACCGCCTGCGGCCTCGTACGCGGCCGCCGTCAGAATTCCGCCGCTGCGGGGCGCCAGGTCTGCAGCAGGGCGGGCGACATCAGCGGCAGAGCGCCGGGCTCGTCCTCCACCTCGCTGACGATATAACGGGCACGCTTGGCCATGGCCCGGTAGGTGAGGCCGCCCGTTTCCTGGCGCAGCTTGCGTAACTCGGAGGCGAAGCGCTGCACCGCTCCCGCTGCCGGATCCACCGGACTTTCACGACGGCCCGCCACCGCTACGGGGCTCCGTTCGCTGGAGGAGAGAAGCGATTCGCCGAGAAAAGCATTGTTTGCCTGCCTGATTAGGGGTTCCGAACAATCTTGCCGCCATGATCCTGATGTCGCGGGCCTCGGCGGGCAAGCGGTTACCGGACCGCTCGCCGCCGCGAACCGCCAGAACCCGGCACACGAACGTGTGACCTGTCCCGGCCTGCCTGCAGTTCGGGGTCGGCGCCTGCTGACGATCGCGGCCGGCCTCATGATTCCGTCCCCTGCTGATCGACCACCGGCGAAAGGAGGCAGGTAGATGTTGAGTACTGTTGTGAACTATGTGAGTGCGCGGTCCCGCGAGCATGCCCTGGCTGCTGTCCCGTCGCGGCAAGGACCACCCGGGGCAAGGATCTGCTCGGGGACGCGAAGCTGATCGCCGGGGGCCGTTCGCCGGGGGCCGTTCGCCGGGGGAAGGCCTGGCATCGGCTTCCCGAAGGCTACTGCGCCGGGTGGAGTTCTAGAACGGCCTACTGCGGTGGATGGACGGCCATTCTCAAATCCTGGGTGGACGACCCGGGACACATTGATCGATATCGTGACGCCGAATGTCGGATTCGGTAACGGGTGCGAGAAAACGACTGTCGAAATTTGTCCTGTTCGCCTGCCATGCTCCTTTGCTGACTCCCTTGTAGAACTTTTCCGAGATTCGATTCGACCCAACGGCGAGGCCTGAAAGTCCCGTTGCCGAGATGCGCCATGCGCGGACACCCTCCCGTCGGCGTGCCCGGTGAGTGGCACATTCGGTCGCCGCGGGTCCCAACAGATCGCCGGGGCCATGATGACGCACGATCACCCGCCAGGCAGGCAGCGAGCCGAGACCCTGCCCTAGGGCAATGAGCCCTTGCCACACGTGACCACGGCTGGCCGTGGTCACGATCCCAACCTGCCCAGAAACCGGCCTAGGAGGAAATTCATGGGTTTACGGGGTGCGGCCTTCGCCGTCCCGCTGGCGATGATCGCCGCGAGTGTCCTGACCTTATCGGGCCCCGGGGAGAAGCCCGCCGCCGCCACCTCGGCGTCGGCCACAGGGGTGACATCCCCGTTATCGATCATTCCTACGTCGTATCCCATTCCAGCGGACGCACTCTTTGTGGCCCTGAATGGAAATGATGCCAACGCCGGCACCAAGGAGGCTCCGCTGCGGACCGCCGGGGCGGCGGCGGCCAAGGCCACGGCGGGCAAGATGACCACGATCGTGTTCCGCGCCGGGGAATACCGTGAACGGCTGGGCAACGTCGCCGCGCCGGTGACGCTGCAGCCGTATCCGGGGGAGCAGGTCTGGTTCAAGGGCAGCTCGGAGATCCAGCAGAACCAGTTGGCGGTGGATGGCAACGCTTGGCGGCTGGACGGCTGGAACCCGGGCAGTGTGTGCCGGGCCACCGCTCCGGCTTACGACGAGTGCATGAACCCGCTGCACTTCAACGACGACAACCCGGTCGGCGGGGACCCGCAGATGGTGTTCGTCGACGGCGAGCCGCTGCGTCAGGTGGCCACCAGGGAAGAGGTCAAGGCCGGCACCTTCTTCCACGACGGGCCCGCGGACAAAACCTACATTGGCAGCGACCCGTCCGGGCGCAGGGTCGAGATCACGGCCAAGAAGAACGGCATGCACTTCTTCGCCGGCGCCGACGGCTCGGTCGTGCGCGGGCTCGGTTTCGCCCACTACGGCACCAGCCAGAACCAGAACAAGGAACCCGCCGCGCTCATCGCCCAGGCCAAGGGCATGGTGTTCGAAAAGAACACAATCATCCACAACGCGGCGTCGGGCCTGCTGATCAACGCTGATGACGTTCGCGTGAGCGGCAACGCGATCGCCGAGAACGGCTATACGGGCATCGGCGCGCACCAGTCGGCCAACCTGACGGTCGAGGGCAACCGGGTCCTGCGCAACAACACCGAGCAGCTCGGCTTCTCCAAGGGTTACCACCTGGCAGGCGCCGGGATGAACGCCACCCGGGTCACCAACACGACCGTGCGCGACAATGTCTTCGAGGCCAACCAAGGCGTCGGCCTATGGTGTGACCTGTCGTGCCACAACCTGACGATCATCCGTAACCTGATCCGCGCCAACTCCCGCCACGGCCTGCACTACAAGGTCTCGGGGCAGGCGTTGATCGCCTCCAATGTGCTGGCCGGCAACGGCATGACCGGCCTGAGCATCCTGGGCTCGAACAAGGTGCGGATCATCAACAACACCTCCATCGGCAACGCGCAGGCGATGGCGGTGCAGGAGGACGCGCGGCCGACGTGCCCGGGCGAGGACGACGTCTGCCCGACCGATGCCGAGAAGGCGCTGGGCATCACCTGGGACACCGCGGACATCACCCTGATGAACAACGTGATCGCCGGGGGCACGAGCACCGCGCCGCTGGTCAACACTACGGACAACAACACCGGTGAGTCCGGGCGCCGGGTCGGCGGCGACGGCATGATCCCGGCCGCTCAGATGCACCACAACGGGTACTCGCGCGCCGGAGCCGACACCCCCGGCACACTCGTGCAGTGGTCACGGGTGACCGGCTCGAGCATCCACTACACGTCGCTGGCGGAGTTCCAGGCCGCGACCGGCCGCGACGCGAACTCCCGCTACCAGGAGAGCGGCTACGTCGTCAACGCGGCGGCGGGCGACTACCGGCTGGTGCCGGGGAGCCCGGCCGAGTCGGCGGGCGCGGCGCTTCCTGCCGACGTCGCCGCGGTCCTCGGCGTGCCATCCGGCGAGCCGGTCAGGCTCGGCGCGCTGGCCTGGCCGGACGAGCCGGCCAAGACCGAGCTGGTACGCAACGGGACGCTGGACGAGCCGTCAATCATGCCGTGGTGGTCGTCGGGCAACCCGGCGCTCGCCGTGGAGGGCGGGGAACTGCGGGCGAGCGTCGCCGACGGCACGGCAGAACCGGGCGACGCCGTCGTCACGCAGCTCACCGGCGGCCTGATCAGCGGACGCACCTACACGATGTCCTTCGACGCCCGCGCCTCGGCTGACGTGGCCATCCAGGTGGCGGTGCAGGAGGGGGACGCGCCGTACAGCGCCGCGCTCGCCCAGAGCGTCGAGCTGGAGACGGGTCGCCAGCGCTACTCCTTCCCGTTCACCTCCACCGTCGACACCACTGCGGCCGAGGTGATCTTCCAGCTCGGGGGCAAGGGCGCGATCACCGTCCACCTCGACAACATCTCCCTGGTGGAGAACACCTGGGGCACCTCCAAGGAGCCGAAGCAAACCGAGGTGGAGGCGCTCGCCGCCGCGGCCGCGAGCGGGCAGCTGGTCGAGGTGCTGTCGGAACGCGGCGAGACCCGCGAGGTGTACGCCACCCCCGACGGCAGCTTCACCTCCAAGGAACACTTCCAGCCGGTCCGCGTGGTCAAGGACGGCGCCTGGACGCCCGTCGACACCAAGCTGCACAAGCTGGCCGACGGGGCGATCGTGCCGAACGCGACGCCGACGGAGATACGGCTGTCCGGCGGCGGCACCGGCCCGCTGGTGACGATCAACCGGGCCGGCCGGCCGATGTCTCTGACCTGGCCCACGGCGCTGCCCAAGCCATGGCTGGACGGCGACTCCGCCGTCTACCCAGGCGTCCTGGGCCCGGACGTGGACCTGCGGCTGCGGGTGGAGCCGGAGGGCTTCTCCCACGTGCTGGTCGTGAAGACCGCCGCGGCGGCCAGGGATCCCCGCCTGGCCACCATCACGCTGGGGCTGTCCGCGCCCGGCCTCAGCGTGCGGACGGCGGACGACGGCACCCAGCAGGCGGTCGACGAGACCACCGGCGCCGTGGTCTACGAGGCCCCGGTGCCGATCATGTGGGACTCCACCGCTCCCCCCACTCAGCAGGCTCTGACGGCCGGCGAGCAGGACGGGCCGGACGAGGATTTCGCCGACAACGCCGTCACGGAGGCCTCGGCCAGCCAGCCCGGCGACACCTCCAAGATCGCGACGGTGACCACGGCGGTCGCCGGCGGAGAGATGACGCTCAAGCCGGACCCGGCCCTGCTCACCGGGGCCGACACCTCCTTCCCCCTCTACATCGACCCGATGTGGGACACCCCGCGAGCCTCGGCCCGGCTGATGGTCTCCAGCGCGGGCTGGGCGAAGTACAACTTCGGCAAGAACGAGGGTGTGGGCCGCTGTCCCAGGGACTACCCGCCCGCCGGGCGCTACTGCAACGGCTGGTACGAGAAGCGGCTGTTCTACCGCGTCCCGACCGCCAGGTTCGCGCACAAGCAGATCATCTCCGCCGAGTTCCACGCCCAGGAGACCTTCGCGGTCTCGTGCAAGAAGCGGATCGTGGACATCCACCTGGCCAAGGCCTTCGGAACGGGCTCCACCTGGAATTCCACCTCCGACAACTGGGTGCGCAGGCTGGACAGCCGGAACGTGGCCAAGGGATGGAGCTCTGGCTGCCCCGCCGGTGACGTGTTGTTCAACGTGACCAGCGCGCTGCAGGAGGCGGCCAGGAAGGGCTGGTCGAACACCACCTTCGGCCTGCGGGCCCGCGACGGCGACGACCAGCTCGCCTGGAAGCGGTTCGACCGCGACGCCTTCGTCCGAGTGCACTACAACAGCCCGCCGTCACAGCCGAAGATGAGCCAGCTGTCCTCCAGCCCCGGCGGCGCCTGCCGCGCCCCGGGCAGCCCCGCCACGTTCAACCGGCTGCCGACCCTGTTCGCCAAGAACCTCACCGACCCCGACAACAAGGGCGTGGAAGGAGAGAAGCTCAAGGCGCAATTCCAGGTGATCTGGACGGAGAACGGCGTCCAGAAGGTCAAGAACCTCGGCACCGTCAAGAAGATGTCGGCTCACGGCCCGCGCAAGTCCTCCTTCAGCATCGTGGTCCCCAAGGGTCTGATCCCGCAGGGCGTCGTCGCCCACTGGGGGGTCCGCGCCTTCGACGGGCGGGCGTGGAGCCCGTGGAGCTGGGACGGTAACGCCACGGCCTGCTACTTCGTCTACGACGCCAGGGCTCTGCCCGAGCCGAAGGTCACCTCCACCGGCGCCGACGGGTATCCGGCCCTCGACCCGGCCAACCCTGACCAGGTCCCGGCCGACGGCGTGGGCCGCTACGGGACGTTCACGATCGCCCTCGACGCCCGGGTCAGCAAGTACGCGTGGGCGATGAACACCGATCCCGCCGAGGGGACGGCGAAGACAAAGACCACCGCCACCGAATCGATCAAGGCGATGCCCACGCACGCGGGGTTGAACACGCTGTACGTGACGGCCTGGGACGCCGCCAACAACTGGTCGACCGGGACCTACGAGTTCTGGGTCGCCGACGGCAAGGGCCCGAAAGCGCACTGGAAACTGGACGAGGCGGCGGGCGCGACCCAGCTGGCCGACGCCCAGGGTGCCCATCCGGCCACGCCGCAGGGCGGCGCCGCACTCGGCGTGCCCGGAGCGCTGAGCTCGGCGATGCGGCTGAACGGCACCAGTTCCTACGCCGCCACCAGTGGCCCGCTGGTGGACACCACCAAGAACCTGGCCGTGTCGGCATGGGTGAAGATGCCGGCCACGTTGCCCACCACCCACTTCGTCGTGGCCAGCCAGGCCGCGACGCACAATTCGCCCTTCTACCTGAAGTACGACCCGGGCGACAAGAAGTGGAAGCTTTGGCGGGTCCAGGCCGACACGAACACCGCCGGAGCCGGCACCGCGTACTCCAAGGACCCGGCCAAGCCCGGCGGGTGGACCCACCTGGTCGGCGTGCAGGACGTGGTCACCAAGAAACTGCGGCTCTACGTCAACGGCGTGGAGGGCGTGCCCGGCGACATGAGCTCGGCGGCCTGGGCGGCGGGCAACGCCTTCCAGATCGGTCGGGGCCTGTACGCAGGGAACTTCGCCAACTACACGCCGGGCACCGTGGACGACGTCCGGGTCTTCGACCGGGTGGTGACCGCCGACGAGGCGCGGGACCTGTACACGATCAAGCCCGTGGTCGAGAGCAAGTGGCACCTCAACTCCGCCACCGGCACCCCGCCCAGCAGCGCCGACACGGGACTGGGCGTCGCCTACCCGCTGACGCTCAACGGCGCCGCCAGGATCACCACGGACTTCGCCAAGGTGCTCGTGAAGTCCCCGGCCGGAACCCCCAGCGGAGCGCTGGAACTGCCGGGCGGCAACAACGACTACGCCGCGGCGACCGGGCCGGTGATCGACACCCGCGACAGCTTCACTGTCTCGGCGTGGGTGTCGACTCCCGGAGAGCCCAACAGGTCGATGACCGTGCTCGGCCTGGCGGGATCGCACAACAGCGCGATCACGGTCAGGTACGACCCGGGCAAGCAGCGCTATGTGCTGGACGTGCCGGACAAGGACGGCGCCGGCGCGAGCACGGCCAGCGTGGAGCACTCCATGTTCCATCAGGGCAACTTCGGGGACTGGGACCACATCGCCGTCACCTACGACGCGACCGAGGGCACGGTCACGCTGTGGGTGAACGGGGTGAAGGAGGCCGCGAGCGGCGCGGACAACCTGTCCTTCCGCCACCGCACCCGGCCCTTCGGCCCCATCGCCTCGCTCCAGGTGGGCCGGAGCCTCGCTGGCGGCGCCTACCCGGCGGGCAAGGCCTGGTCCGGCGTGATCGATGACGTCTGGGTGCTGCGTGGCATGGCCTCACAGCAGCTCATCGACATGCTGGCGGTGCCGACGGAGATCGCCTCGATCCCCGGCTGACCCGACGCGGGCCGGTTGCCTCGCCGCCACCGGCCCGCCCTGCCTGACTCGACGACGCCTGACTCCACGACTCGCTCGGAGGTTTCGCATGACTGTCCGCGGTGTCATGACGCGGGTGGGAACCGGGCCGGTCCGCCGGCTCCTTTCCTTAGGACTCACGACCGCCCTGGTGGCCGGGCTGCTGGCGGCCACGCCGGCGTCCGGCACGGCCCGGGCCGCCACCCAGGAACCGCCCAAACCGGTCGACCACGAGGTCGTGGTGCCCGGCACATCTCTGAAGGTCACGCCGCGCAAGGACACCCCGCGCGCTCCCGACCCGGTCGTGCGCTGGCCGGCCGTCGGGGAAGCCGAGGTCACGCTTGGCGGCGAGACCCGCGCGCGGCAGGCAGGGGACGCCCGGCGGGCGGGCGAGCTGCCGATCTGGGTCTCCGCCCCGGCGGAGGCCACTCAGGCTCGCGGCGCCGAACCCGGCAAGGTACGGGTGCGGATGCTGGACCGCGCGGCGGCCGCGCGGACCGGCGTCACCGGCGTGATGTTCACCGTCGGCCAGGCGGGCGGCCCGCCGGGAAAGGTGGGCCTGCGGCTGGACTACTCCGGGTTCGCCGAGGCCTTCGGCGGCGCGTTCGGATCACGGGTACGGCTCGTCGGCCTGCCCGCGTGCGCGCTGACCACCCCTGACCTGCCGGAATGCCGGACGGCCGCACCGGTGCCGTCGGCCAACGACGCCCAGGCCAAGACGGTCACCGCCGACGTCGGCATCGCCGCAGAACCGGCCGTGTTCGCGGCGGTCGCGGGCGCGGAAAGCTCCAAGGGCGACTACAAGGCGACCGAGCTGGCGGCTTCGGCCACCTGGCAGGTCGGCACGCAGACCGGCGACTTCACCTGGTCGTACCCCCTGCGGATGCCTCCGGTGCCGGGCGGGCTCACCCCCGAGCTGGTCGTGGCCTACTCCTCCTCGTCCATCGACGGACGTACCTCCAGCTCGAACAACCAGGGCTCGCAGGTCGGGGACGGCTTCGACCTGTGGCCCGGCTACATCGAACGCAAGTACCGCTCGTGTAAGGACGACGGCGTACCCAAGGACGACACCTACGACGTCCACCCGATGGACCAGTGCTGGGGCTACGACAACGCCGTGATGACGCTCGGCGGCAAGGGCGGCGAGCTGGTGCAGTCCGGCCAGAACGAGTGGAAGCTGCGCAAGGACGACGGCACCCGGATCACCAAGGTGACCGGATCCGACACCGACACGAACAATGGCGACGACAACAACGAGTACTGGGTGGTCACCGCCCCGGACGGCAAGCGCTACTACTTCGGCAAGAACCGGATGAAGGGCTGGGCCTCCGGCAAGGCCGAGACCAGGTCCACCTGGACCGTGCCCATCTTCGGCGACGACTCCGGCGAGCCCTGCCACGGCGACACCTTCGCCAAGTCGTGGTGCCAGCAGGCCTGGCGGTGGAATCTCGACTACGTCGAGGACCCGCACGGCAACGCGATCGTCTACTACTACGAGCAGGAGGGCAACCGATACGGCCGCAACCTGCGGGCCGAGGACGACACCCCCTACGTCAGGGGCGGCTACCTGAAGAGCGTCGAGTACGGCCTGAACGCCGGCAACCCCTACCCGGCCGGCGCCCCGGCCCGGGTGGACTTCAAGGTCGCCGAGCGGTGCCTGCGCTCGGCCGAGGACTGCGCAGAGTCGAAGATCGACGACCATCCGGCCTACTGGGAGGACGTCCCCTGGGACCTCAACTGCAAGGCCGGCACCAAGTGCGAGGACTACAGAGGGGCGTCCTCGCCCACGTTCTGGACGCGCAAGCGGGTCGTCGAGGCCGCGAGCAAGGTGATCGAGAGTGACGGTTCCGGTTACCGTACCGTCGACTCCTGGTCGTTCTCCCACGACTGGGGCACCGCGGACGTGGACCGGCAGCTGCTCCTGAAGTCGATCGTCCACACCGGCCACGCCGGGCCCACGCCGGTGGTGATGCCGCCGGTGGGCTTCGCCTACACCCAGCTGGCCAACCGGGTCGACACCCTCGGTGACGACGTCGGCCCGTTCATCAAGAACCGGGTCGGCTCCATCACCAACGAGACCGGCGGCGTCCTGGACGTCAACTACTCCCCGCAGGACTGCCGCGTCGGTGACACGCCCAGCCCGCCCACCAACCACCGCCGCTGCTTCCCCGTCATGTGGGAGCGCACCAGCGGCGATGCCAAACCGACGCTGGACTGGTTCCACAAGTACGTGGTCACCCAGCTGGTGCAGACCGATCTCACGGGCGGCTCACCGGACATGGTCACCGACTACGACTACAGCATCGGCGAGCCCGCCTGGCACTTCACCGACGACGACGGGCTCACCAAGGAGAAGTACCGCACCTGGTCGCAGTGGCAGGGCTACGACAAGGTCAGGGTGCGCACCGGCGTCACCAGCGCCGCCCCAACCCAGACCGACCACTGGTTCTTCCAAGGCATGGACGGCGACCGCCTGAACGCCGACGGCGGCGCCAAGAACGTCACCGTCAGCGACGGCGAGGGCGGCTCCTACCCCGACCACGAGTCGCTCCAGGGCCTGACCCTCAAGACGATCATCTACGACAAGGCCAAGGGCGAGCCGGTCGCCAAGACCATGAACCGGCCCTGGCACCACCAGACCGCCTCACGCACCCGCACGATCGACAAGGGCACGATCACCGTCACCGCCAACCTCACCGGCGTCGCGGGCACCCGCACGCTGAAGAAGCTCGACAACGGCTGGCGGGCGACCAGGTCGACCGTCAACGCCTTCAACCTCGGCACCGGCGAGCCCAGCCAGATCGACGATGAGGGCGACCTGGCCGTCACCGGCGACGAGAAGTGCGTCACCACGACGTTCACCGCCGACGGCACCCGGGTGCGGGCCAAGCCCGCCCAGGTCAGGACCGTGGCACGGCGCTGCGCCGACACCCCCGACCTGGCCAAGGACCTGATCTCGGAGGAGCGCACCTCCTACGACGACGGCGCCTTCAGAGCAGCCCCCACCCTGGGTGACGCCACCCTCGTGGAGAAGGCGAAGGAGGCCACGGCGACCACTGTGACGCCCCTCGCCGCGACACGCACCACTTACGACGCGTACGGCCGGCCGGAAACGGTCACCGACGCCGCGGGCAGGACCACGACCACCAAGTACACCGAGACCCACGGCCTGACCACGAAGGTCGAGGTGATCACCCCGCCTGCGAAGGCCGGCGACGCCGCCACGGCGCACACCACCGTCAAGGTGCTCGACCCGGCGTGGGGCAGCCCGGTCAGCGACACCGACGCCGGAGGCAAGACCACCACCATCCGCTACAACGCCGCAGGTCACCTGATCAAGGTGTGGATGGGCGGGCGGCCGACCTCCGCCGTGCCGGACAAGGAGTACGGCTACCTCATCCGGCCCAACGCGGTCGTGGCCGTCTCCGCCAAGTCCCTCACCGCCGAAGGCGGCCAGGAACTGTCCTACACGCTGTACGACGGGTGGCTGCGGCAGCGGCAGCTCCAGGCGGCGGGCCGGGACGGCACGACCAAGGGACGGTTGATCTCCGACACCTTCTACAACGCGGCCGGGCAGGTGGACCGCACCTACGAAAGCTACTACGCCGACGGCGAGCCGAGGCCGGAGGTCTTCGGCGTGGCCGACCCGGGCAAGATCGAAACCCAGCACGTCCACGAGTACGACGGCCAGGGCCGCAAGACGGCCGACCGGCTGCTGGTGGGCAGCAGCGACGCACAGGAGAAGTGGCACACCCGCTACGAGTACGGCGGGAACTGGACCAAGGTGACCCCACCGGCGGGCGGCACGCCCGTCACCACCTTCACCGACGCGCACGACCGCAAGACCGAGGTTCGCGAGCACCGGACCGGCGGCCACATCGCCACGCTCTTCCGCTACGACCACCGCGGGCGGGAGTCCTCGGTCACCGGTCCCGGCGACCATGTCTGGACCACGACCTACGACCTGCGCGGTCGCAAGATCCAGACGTCCGACCCGGACAAGGGCGTCACCAAGTTCGCCTACAACGACGTCGACCAGCTCGTCCTCACCGAAGACGCCCGGGGCAAGAAGCTCTCGGTCGCCTACGACGGCATCGGCCGCAGGACCGGCCTGTACGACGCCACCACGGCCAGTCCCGGCGTCAAGGTCGCCGAGTGGGTCTACGACACGGTGCGCAAGGGCCAGCTCACCAGCGCCACGCGCATCGTGGGGACGGCCAGGTACACCACCCAGGTCGACATCTACGACAACCTGAACCGGCCCACCCGCAAGCGCATCCTGCTCCCCAGCGACGAGGGAGCGCTGGCTCCTGACGGCGGCTACGTCTTCGACACCGCCTACAACCTGGACGGCAGCGTCAAGGCCGCCAGCAGCCCGGCCGCCGGCGACCTGCCGGCGGAGAACATCGCCTTCGCCTACGACGACCTCGGCCGGCTGGTCGCGACGGGATCCAACCTGTCGACCTACCTCGTCGGCGTCGACTACACCAAGACCGGCAAGCAGATCGGCCAGCAACTGTCGATCGGTGCCGGCGGCAAGCAGGTGGACCAGACCTTCACCTACGAGTACGGCACGCAGCGGCTGCAGAAGGCCACGACCGCGCACGCCGGCATGGCCGGGACCGACCGGAGTGTGGAGTACCGCTACACCGACTCCGGCAACCTGCTCCAGGCCGTCGACACCTCCAGGGACGGCGTGGACAACCAGTGCTTCCGCTATGACGACCTGCAGCGGCTGGTCGACGCCTGGACCCAGGAAGGCACCACCTGCGCGGCCGACCCCGGGCAGGCCACGATCGCCGGGCCGTCGCCGTACCGGGTGAACTACACCTACGACGACACCGGCAACCGGACCATGGAGACGCACTACGGCGCGGGACCCTCGGGCGGCGCGCAGACCGCCACGCGTGGCTACCACTACGCCGGCAACCCCGGCGTCGATCCGAGATACAAGGGACACCAGCTCGCCGACGTGAGCGGCAACCCCGAGTCCTACGGCTACGACCTGGTCGGCAACACCACCGAACGCAGAACCTCCGCCGGCAACCAGACGCTGCACTGGGACGCCGAAGGCGAGCTGGTGAAGGTCGTCGACGACAAGAAGGGGGAGACCACCTTCCTCTACACCGCCGACGGCGAGCGGCTGCTGCGCCGTGATCCGGCGGGCACCACCCTCTACCTGCCGGACATGGAAGTACGGCTGGCCAAAGGCCAGAGCGCGGCCAAGGCCGTCCGGTATCACCGCAACGCCATGCGTACCAGCCAGGGCGTCACCTTCCTCGTCAACGACCACCACGGCACCGCCGAACTGGCCATCAACGCGACCGACGGCTCGGTGAGCCGGCGCCGCTACACCCCGTTCGGCCAGATGAGGACCGGCCAGGGCCAGTGGCCCGACGGCAACGAGAAGGGATTTGTCGGCGGCATCGTCGACTCCACCACCGACCTCACGACGCTCGGCGCGCGCGGCTACGACCCGAACACCGGCCGCTTCATCTCGGTGGACCCGGAGATCGAGATGGGCCGCTCGCAGCAGATGAACGGCTACAACTACGCCGACAACAATCCCACGTCCATGTCCGACCCGGACGGCCGCTTCCCCTACGTCACCTACTACCTGCTCGGTTACCGCCAGTTCTGGGTGCGGTACGGCAACTACAACCTCCTCATGCGGCAGAACCTCTACCTGGTTCACGTGTATCTGAACATCTTCTTCCAGCGCTTCTACTTCGCGGTCAGCAACTGGTTCGTCGCCGCCCGCCAGTGGGCCTACCTCCAAGGGCCGGTCGCGCCGGGGCAAAAGCCGCTGCTGCGGCAGCCCGGCATCCCCGACCTGACCCCTCGGGCGCCGGAGCAGCAGCCGGCCAAGCCGCCGGCGCCGAGCAAGCCGAAGAAGGGCACCGTCGGTCTTTGCGCGGGACTCGGACTCAAGCTGGCCGCATCGTTCGGCGTGGAGGGATGCGTGGTCTTCGACAGGAAGGGCGTCGGCCTGGCCGGTACCTTCAAGACCGGCCTGTCCACCTCGATCGGTGCCGAGGCCACCGGCGGTGTGATGTACAGCCACTCCACCATCGAGGGCATGTCCACCACGCCGGGCACGTGGGACAGCTACACCGGGATCGCGTACGAGTCGAAGAAGGGCTGGGGTGGTGGCGGATACGCAATGACCAACAGCAAGGGCGAGATCACGGGCGGAGGCGCCGACGTCAGCTACGGCGTGTCGCAAAGCCTGGACTCCGTGGTCAAAGGCCAGATCCCCATAAGCGTCAACCATCAACGGGGCAAGACGAAGTCCGTACGGCTGCGCAATCCGGTGAGCTGGTTCCAGGACAAGATGAGCGCCTTCGTCTGGTCGTCCTATCACTAGGGAGGCTGAGCAGGGACGTCCGGCGCCCGGGCGGTCACCGTCCGGGCGCTTCCCCCACCCACGGCAGGCGGGCTCACGTCGACCCTGAACCCGCCCAGAGGTTGAAAGGTCAGGGTTCATGACGGGCCGCTGGTGACGGTCAGGCCGGTGTGAATGAAGAAGGCGTCCCGCAGGCTGGATCGGTACTGCATCCGCTTGAGCCGGATGCGGGTCAGCGCGCCGAGTTGATCGAGAGTGGCGGGGCGAGATTGTCCAGGCTGCGTTTGAGGTGGGACCACACGCCCTCGGCCGGGTTGAGTTCCGGCGCGTAGGAGGGCAGGTAGAACACCGTCAGCCAGGGACGGGAATCGATCGCGCGGCGCATCCCCGCGCAGCGCGATCAACTGATACAGGGCAGACAGGCGATGCCGTCGGGCTTCTTCGAGGAACAGGCGGGTCTGAGCAGGCGTCCACACCATCACCGACGACGGGCGCGGCACGCTGGTGTAGGCGTCGATCGGATCGACCCGTCTACCGGCGCGGCGCTGCTTTTCCGCCTGGCGGTATTCGCGGTCGTCCTGCTGCCAGGCACGGATTCGGTCGTCGGTCCACACCAGCGCTCTGGGCCGGGTCTTGGCCGGCATCTCCAGCACGGCGGCCGGGTTGAAGTCGAAGGGCCGGTCTTGCCGCATGGCCATGTTGAGCGCGCGCCGCAGGGCGGCGCGGATGCGGTGCATGGTGGCGATGCTGATCGGCCGCCGGTATTTGACGCTCTCGCGCACCTTTGGGTCGGGTTCGGTGCGGCGTTCGGTGATGGTGTCGTTGAACTCCTCGATTTGCTCGAACATCAACGCAATGTCGCTGACCTTGAGCTGATCCAGCCGCAACTGTTCTAGATGGGGGTGAGGTAGAGGCGGGTGTGGCCTTCGTAGGAGCGGCGGGTGGTCTCCTCGATCTTTCGCATGTGGTTGAGGAACTCCGCCAGCCACTGCTCGACGGTGATCTCCTGGGTCAGATGCTGCCCGGACTTGATCTTTCGGCGGATGGTTTCCGCGTTCGGGAGTGTGTTGGTCCCGGCCAGGGTGCGTTTGATCAGGTCGGCGATCTGGGTGCGGGTGGCGGCTCGCGCGGGTCGGCCAGCGCGAGCAGGTCGCGCACGTGCCCGAGTTCGCCCTTGGCTGCGTCCTGGGTGGCAAAGCCGCCGCGGCGCAGCGGCCCGCACCGCTTGCCGTCGGGGCCGGGCGGGAGTTGGATCCGGTAGCTCCACCCGCCGTCGGAGCGGCGGAGTTGGGGCATTTCTGCCCGAGTTCCTTGCCATCGCTGTCGCGGCACACAGCGTTTGAATGTGCCTCCCTCGGCCATAGCGTGCGTCGTCCTCGTTTCTTGGTGCCCTTGACAGGGGTGATGCGGCGGTGAACAGGGCGAAGCGAATGGCGCTCGGCACAGGCTGCTGCGGTAATCGCTGATCACGGGCGCACAGCGGCCCTGTCGCGCGTGCCGCCGTCCGTATGGTGCGGAGCGCCAGGGTCGTCGTGTTCCCGTCCGGCGCGGCCAATGCGGTGGGCGCGGTCGGGCGAGCACGCCCACAAGGGCGGCTCTCGCGTGCAGATACGCGCCGATCTCCGCGTGGGCGAGACGAGACAGCGGGGTCCAGCACGTCGGCCGGCAACCTGCATTCGGTCACTGCCGATGAGCCCCATCGGGCAGGAGCGGGGAGCCGTAGGCCGTGCTAAGCGGCATGGCACCGCGGCCGGCGTGGGGAACACCACGTGGTGGGCGTCAGTCCCGAAAGGCACCGCGACGGCTCGCAGGATCGAGAAGTCGGACGTACGGCTGAGCATCGTCGGACAACGATGGCACCAGACCCGCCGATCTGGCGCCGCTGCTGTCGGGCTCGGTCTTCCCCACTCTGAAGTATCTCGGCCTGCGCAACGGCCAGGACACCGACGAGCTGGTCACGCTGCGTGACGTGCCAAAGGCGCACTTCACCTCTGGTGGGCGGCGCGGCGGCGCTGGCGGTGGCCGGAGACCCCGCGCTTTCACCGGCACTCACTACACGATCGCCAAAGGAGCCATGGATACGTCAACCCGGCCTGAATTCCATGAGCCGGTATGTCTGAGGTATGTTCCGTCAGCCATCGCGACATGTTCTGTTGCGCTGAGCCCAGCGGCGATGTGACTCTTTTCAGCATTCCCCTTGGCGTAGAAAAGAGTAACCATGAAAAAGACACTGGCCGTTACCGTCGCAGCTCTGGCAGCGAGCGCCGTGCTGGCCACTCCGGCGCAGGCCACGGCACTGGACAAGAGCAATGCGGAGCGGCTTATGATGGCGGTGCAGCTCACGCAGGACTCCAAGTCGAGCTTCGACAAGTGGGCAAAGGCTCGTGCGAACCGGAACACCGAGGCCGTCAAGGCCTACAAGTTCGACTGGAGTTCCAACGGCTGCTCGGTCCCGAAGGAAATAAAGAACGCCGACGCCTGGAAGCTCATCTTCCTGATTCCCTGCACCCGGCACGACTTCGGCTACCGAAACGTCAAGAAAATTGCGACTACGAGCAGCTGGAAGAACACATACAAGAAGGGCGTGGATTCGGCATTCCACGGAGATATGAAGAGAACGTGTGACGGGCGTTTCTCCGGCGCGAAGAAGGTCGCCTGCAAGACCGTGGCGTACGAGTTCTACGCTGCGGTCAAGTTGTTCGGTTAGTCACAGCTGGTTCCTGATCGACTCCGGCGTGCCGGGACCGGCTGCGCGAGGTAGTCCGTCACCTCGACGGGGGCGAGCTTCGCGCAGGAGGTCCAGCGACTCCCGCCAGGACTCCCTGGCCTCCTCGTGCCGCCCCAGGTCGTGCAGGGTGTGGCCGAGCCGCCAGTGGGACACGGCGGTGCCCATGGTGAATCCGGCCTCGCGCTGGAGTTTGATCGCTTGCCGGTACTCCTCGACGGCCTGGCGCAGCAGGCCGCGCGCGGTAGGAGTCGGCGAGGGTGTCGTGGGCGATGCCGAGGCCACCGGTATCGCCCGGGTCCTCCGTCATCGACCACGGCGCCCGCCGACGCAGGCACCTGCTGGGGAAAAGCCGACCCAGTTCACCTCTGGAGACAGGCTGGCCTACTGGATCTGCGACAACTTCGACGGCAAGAGGTCGGTCACAGGAACGGTTCAGACACGAACAGCGCAGACCGCTGTCGGCAGCGGGCTGAGGTCAGAATCTCGTATCGGGATGGAGACGGAGTTCTGCGATCGTGGTAGGGGACGTTCTCAACCTCTGCAAGTCAGAAGCGGGTGACCTTTGACACCGGCGAGCGTCGCTACAACCACTCGGTATACGTCGACGTGGACATGCTCTGCTGATTCTGTGCAGGCCGCTCTCCCGGATTCCCCGAGGGGAGGCGGATCCGGGGCTTGGTGTGCAGCGGCCTGCGCCGCGCTAGAAGTGCTTGACGGGGTCGGGAGGCTGAGGGAGGTCCTGGGCGAGCAGGACCTCCAGCTCCTCCTCGGTGAGGAGGTGGACATCACACAGAATCCGAGCTGACTGGTGCCAGCACTTCCGCGCCTCGTCCTGCCGTCCAAGATCGTACAGGGTGTCGCCGAGCCCCCACAGAGAAACGGCCTCCACCGCGCGGGCACCGGCCTTGTGGTGGAGGTAGGCCGCCCTCCGGTATCCGGCCTCGGCCTCGGCGAGCCTGCCGGCGCGTCGGCAGGCATCGGCCAGCGTATCGGTCGCCGCTCCCTCGCCGTGGGGATCGTCGAACTCCACCCAGATCTCCAAGCTTCTTCGGCCCGCGTCGATCGCGTCGTCCAGCCGGCCCATTCTGATCAGCACCGCGGCCCGGCCGTTGAGGATCATCGCCTGGTAGTCGCGCAGGCCGCTCGCTGTCG